>CANBDZ010000041.1 GCA_947367375.1 uncultured Bacteroidales bacterium
GTCAAAGTGTATGTAATTTTGAGGTTTTATGCCTTTTTACGGTACACTTTGGCAATAAAACGGCTGTTTTTTCGTCAAAGTCTCAAGGTGGACTGGCTATGACTACAAATTCCCGTTTCACGGGCATTTAAGGCTGCGCCTCGGGAATGTAAACACGTTTCCATTCCTCTCGACTTGCACTTAAATACCAATTTTGCTGACGGCTTTTTGTTGTCCATAGAAATGGCTGTTTTCGTGGATGGGAACGGAAAAATGAGTACTCTGTCCATAAAAAGGGGCGTTTTCATGGACGGGAGTCGGGGATATTTGTTATATTTGTACGATTTGACTGAAAATATTAACTAACATTATACAAAATGGCTGAATTTAAATACGCTCCTATGTTTCAGCTTGGCGAGGACAAGACTGAATACTACAAGATTCCGGGTTCAGAGCAGTATGTAAGTACTGGCGAATTCGAGGGACACGAGATTCTTAAGATTGCTAAGGAAGGTCTTACAGTGTTGTCAAACACTGCTTTCCGTGACGTTTCATTCATGCTTCGTCCAGAGCACAATGAGATGGTGGCAAAAATCCTCCACGATCCAGAGGCTTCTGAGAATGACAAGTATGTGGCTCTTACTTTCCTCCGCAATGCAGAGGTGGCTTGCAAGGGTAAACTTCCTTTCTGCCAGGACACAGGTACAGCCATCATCCACGGTGAGAAGGGTCAGCAGGTTTGGACCGGCTATGACGACGAAGAGGCTCTCTCACTCGGAGTTTACAAGACTTACACTGAGGAGAATCTCCGTTACTCGCAGAATGCTCCTCTCAACATGTACGATGAGGTAAACACTAAGTGCAACCTTCCTGCACAGATCGACATCGAGTCGACACACGGTGCAGAGTACCATTTCCTTTGCGTTACAAAGGGTGGTGGATCTGCAAACAAGACTTACCTCTATCAGGAGACTAAGGCTATCCTTAACCCGCAGACTCTCGTTCCTTTCCTCGTGGCAAAGATGAAGACTCTCGGTACAGCTGCCTGCCCTCCATATCACATCGCATTCGTAATCGGCGGTACTTCAGCAGAGAGAAACCTCCTTACAGTGAAGCTCGCTTCTTGCAAGTACTACGATAACCTCCCTACAACAGGTGATGAGACAGGACGTGCATTCCGTGATGTAGAGCTTGAGAAGCTCGTTCTTGAGGAGGCACACAAGATCGGTCTCGGCGCTCAGTTCGGTGGAAAGTACTTCGCACACGACGTACGCATCATCCGTCTCCCACGCCACGGTGCAAGCTGCCCTGTAGGACTCGGAGTAAGCTGCTCTGCAGACCGTAACATCAAGGCTAAGATCAACAAGGACGGTATCTGGATCGAGAAGCTCGATGACAATCCAACACGTCTCATCCCAGAGGAACTCCGTCAGGCAGGCGAGGGCGAGGCTGTAAAGATCAACCTTGATCAGCCTATGGCAGAGATCCTCAAGGAGCTCAGCAAGTATCCTGTTTCAACTCGTCTCAGCCTTAACGGTACTATCATCGTAGGTCGTGACATCGCTCACGCAAAGATCAAGGAGCGTCTTGACGCAGGAGAGGAGATGCCGCAGTATCTCAAGGATCATCCGATCTACTATGCTGGTCCTGCAAAGACTCCTGCAGGAATGGCATGTGGTTCAATGGGACCTACTACAGCAGGTCGTATGGACTCATATGTTGACCTCTTCCAGAGCCACGGCGGCAGCATGATCATGCTTGCAAAGGGTAACCGCGCACAGTGCGTTACTGACGCTTGCCACAAGTACGGCGGATTCTACCTCGGCTCAATCGGTGGTCCTGCAGCTATCCTTGCTCAGAACAACATCAAGAGCATCGAGTGCGTAGAGTATCCTGAGCTCGGAATGGAGGCAATCTGGAAGATCCGCGTAGAGGACTTCCCTGCATTCATCCTCGTAGATGACAAGGGCAACGACTTCTTCAAGAAGCTCGGACTCTAATCATTGATATATATGATCATAAAGGCTCTCCCGCAACGGAGGGCCTTTTGTATATATGAAAAAATGTAGTATATTTGCGCCCTGGAATTGAGCTATGGTGTAATGGTAGCACTAGGGATTTTGGTTCCCTCTGTCCAGGTTCGAATCCTGGTAGCTCAACCTTAAGAAGGCCGTCCGCATCAGCGGGCGGTTTTTTTGTTTTTACATACCTACTTTTGTTTGATAATATGTAATTAAATCGTCATATTTTCTTATCTTTGGAAACTATATTTCCGTTAAGACGATATAATTGAAATCAAACCTGAAAGTGTTAGGTTGTATGAAAAGGTTCTGCCAATCTCTTTTTTTGTTCTTGATTTTTGCGGTTGTAACGTATGCCAATCCCTCTGGTTATGTGCCTATAGTGCGAAATTACACTGTGGCCGATTATTCCGGAGGAAGACAGAACTGGTCTCTGGCTCAGAGTGCGGACGGTCTTATCTATGTGGGCAACAACACGACTCTTCTGGAATTTGACGGCAATGGCTGGAAGAATTATCCTCTGCCGGACAAGGATCTGGTAAGGTCGGTTTATGTTTCCGATGACCAAAGGGTGTATTGCGGAGCGTATGAAGAGTTCGGCTATTTCGGAATTACTCCTTCTCAGGCAAACTACTGTTCTCTCAGCGACGTCTTCGAGCAGTCTGAAATTGAGAACGAGGAGATCTGGAATATCGTCAGCTGTGGCGGCAATATCATATTCCAGAGTTTCACGTCGCTTTTCGTATACGATGGCACAGATGTCACAATGATCCGTGATGTCCATTCCCTCAATCTTTTCAATGTTGCGGGAAGACTTTATATGCAGGAGATAGAAGGGGATTTTGTGACCCTGGAGATCACTGCTGAAGGCGGAGTGAAGATGGAGCCTGTCAAGGCTTTGCCGGCTCTTCAGGGGCCGATAGTGGCGGCACTGCCGTACGGAGATGATGTTCTGCTGCTGACAAATTCAGGAAGCGGATATATATTGGCGGATGGAAATGTGCGGAGATGGAATTCAGAAGCTGTAGACTTCCTGAAGACAGCGCAGGTCAACAGAGCTGTTGCAACGAAGGATGGCCATTATATAATAGGTACTATCTCAGGAGGTGTGTGCTCGATCGATTCTGAGGGGCAGCTCGAGTGGAGTCTTGACGTTTCGGATGGGCTTCAGAATAACACTGTCCTGGGACTTCTGTGCGATGCTGACGACAATATATGGGTAGCTTTGGATGACGGCATATCCTTCATAGACAGGACCTCCGGTATATCGGTATATAGACCGGGAGATCAGACTGCCGGAATGATATACGATATGCTTGCTGATGGCGATGTGACTTATATGGCTACCAACCAGGGTCTGTACATTCAGAAGGGTGGCAAGCAGTCCATCGTTCCAGGACTTGACGGACAGACTTGGTTCATTACCCGTATAAACGGCAGCTTGTACTGCGGACATAACACTGGTATATACAGAATCAAAGGTCAGAAGGCTGAGAAGATTACAGATGTCGGAGGAGGTGCGTTCTCTATAAGGACTATGCAGAACAATGGAGAGACTTGGGCTGCAGTAGGCACATATGCTCTTCCGGCTATGTACAGGATAGACTTCAATGGAAACTGGGAATATGTTCCGGTTCTGGAGAATGTCCGACAGCTTGTAAAGAATCTTGAATATGACGGACAGGGTAACATCTGGTGCGAACATTTCAAAGGCGGACTGGTGAAGCTGGAGATGAGCCCGGATTTCAGACAACTTGAGGAGGAGATAGAAATATCCGAACTTGGAGAAGTAAGAGATACTGTCTTCAATGTGATGAAGGTCAATGGAAGAGTACTCTTCTCAAATGGCAGGGGTTTCTATATCCACGATAACCTTTCTGATGAAATGATTCCATACGAGGAGATGAATGCCGTCTTTGCCGGCATAGGAAACATCCATCAGGCTGAATATGTCTCGGATGCCTGCTACTGGTTCGTTTCTGACCGTATGGCGGTGCTGGCTGACTGTGGTAAGGAAGGTTTCAGAATCATCAGGAAGATTCCGTTCTCTTATTTTGGAGTCTCTGTAGAAGAAAGGGCGTCAATAGTGCTCGACCCTGTGTCGGGTGATTCCTATCTGCTTCTGTGCAATATGGTGGCCCGTATTGATATGGATAAGATCTTCCTGCCGGACAGTAATCCGGACAGGAGCATATCAGTGCTTGAGGTGGTGGCGAAGGATAGGGAAGGAGATGTGATTTCTCTGCCATTGACAGACGGTGTTAAGGTGAAGAGCAGATATAATACCTTGAGCTTTAAGGTAAGGTATCCTGTTTATGATGATCTTGATCTCTCGTTCCGTTACAGACTCAAAGGCCTGAGTGAAGTGTGGACCAAGACCGGATCGCTTTGTGTGCAGGACTTCCAACGTCTGAGGGCTGGAAAATATACTTTTTCGGCCGAAGTGATCTCGGACGGAGAAAGCATTTCATCGACTTCATTTGATTTTGTAGTCCTCCTTCCTTGGTTCCTGTCATGGTGGATGATAACTTTGTATGTCTTGTGCATCCTCATGATACTTCTGCTTATCCAATCTATCGTGGTAAAGAAGATCCGTATGAGCGACCTTAAGCGTATGGATGACCTTGAGAAGCAGCTCCTGGAGCAGCGTGAAGCCCAGCTTGCGGCTGAGTTGAGGCAGAAGAGCAAGGATCTGGCAGGCATGAGTATGGCTATGATTGCCCATAATGAGGTGCTGGACTCTATCCTTAATGAGGTGCAACGTCAGAAGGTGTCAAAATCCGCAGTGAGTCTTGACAAGATCAGCCACATCATCCAGAACAGCATTGTGTCAAATCAGGAGCAGTGGGCTATGTTCCAGTCCAACTTCGACTGCATACATGAGAATTTCTTCAAGGGATTGAAGGAAAAGTATCCGGACCTTACATCTACAGACCTTCGTCTGTGTGCGCTTCTGCGTCTGAATATGTCTACTAAAGACATCGCCAATATGCTTAATCTTACAGTCCGTGGAGTGGAGTCAGCAAGATACCGCCTCCGCAAGAAACTGGATATTCCTGCAGAGGCGGGTCTGGTAGATTTTATGTTGAATTTCAAATAGTGGTCTAGTAAGAGAAGCCGAGTTTGTCAAGGCCGGCCAGAACTTCCTCGTTCTTCATAAAGAGATCCCAAAGCAAGCCTGTACGATAGTTCTCGATCATAAGGATGATCGGTCCCTGGTCTATGGCTATGTATGAAGGAGCGAACCAGCGCCTTGAAAGGTTGAATGAGTCCTTGAAGCCGTACTCTCCGACAAGTCTGTCACCGAGGATGTAGTAGAAGTACCTTATGGCCTTGAGGCTTTCCTCCGGAGTATATGGGATAGAAGCTACTGCGGCTGTAGGAGCGATTGTTCCTGTGTCGTTAGTCGGCGAGCTTGCGATATATCCGTCAGGATAGTCCGAAGCGGTAATTCCCCAACATTCGTCGCTGTAGCCGTAGAATTTCTTCGGGTTGGCGGCGCAATATGCGTGATTGATCTTTGCGTGTGCCACATTCTGTTCCCAGTATTCTGCATATTGGTCCTTAAGGTTGCGTGGATCAAGACCGAGGAAAGAATAGTGTGCAAAGAACATAGGACCGCCATAGGACTCTCCCAGAGGCAGGGTTATGTCATAATATTTCTTGCCATTGGCCATTTTGCCGTTGCGGGCCCAACCCTGCTCGTATACCTCCTTTGATATAGGATGGGTAGGGGATGAAGCTGCGAGTACATATATGATCAGGGCCTCGTTCCAACCTGAGATCTTCATGTTCATTGCCCAATCGTACTCAGGAGACCAATGCCAGTAAAGGCTGTTGTCTGATCTGATGAACCAGTCCCACTCTACTTCTTCCCAGATCTTGGTGATTTTCTCTCTGATAGCGTTCTCGGTAGCGTTGTCAAGGTCGAAGTACTGCTGTACAGTAAGCAGACCCTCAATGAGGAAACCTGTCTCGACAAGGTCTGCTCCGTTGTCTTTTTCACTGAAATCGTAGGCCTCGCCTGTGCTTCCGTTAAGCCAGTGCGAATACGCTCCGTGGAAGCGCTCAGCCTTTTCATCGAGGAAGGTAACGATGTTAAGCAACCTCTCAGCACCTTCCTCACGGGTGATGAAGCCGCGTTCTATACCTACAGGGATAGCCATGATTCCGAATCCGGAGCCGCCGCTTGTCACAATGTCTCCTGAATTCAGACGTTCGAGTGAAAGTCCGCTCACCGGATGGGCATAGTCCCAGAAGTATTTGAATGTCCTTTCCTGAATAAGCGTGAGAAGCTCCTCGTCAGATATCCTCTCAAACTTGTCAGAAGTGTCGAGCGCAGTTATGATGATGTAGCGGTACGCCTCGACTACACTTACTCCAAGCTGGTCAAGAGCAAGGATATTAAGTGTGTATGTTGTGAATGCTCTAAGTGGCTTTACCGGTTTAAGGCGGAGAATCTTGGCGTTCTCGCCAGGTGACACCTCCAGTTCACCACCGGAAAATACGATCAAAGACGGGTCAAATTTCTCTATGTCGATTTCTGTAGAGAACTCAAGTTCAAAGACAACGTCATCCACGGGCACGCCTTCAACAGCCTTGGATGCTGTCATACGCATACCGTTGACCTGTGCAGAGAAGATTACAGCCTTCTTGGTGGTGTCTTCCTGCTGAGTAGGTTCTTTTGAGCACGACGCTAATCCTAAAAGGGAAAAGAACAGAAGATAAAATATAGATTTTTTCATTGACCTGTCTGAATTTTTAAAGGGAGGGTCTGGCTGGTCTTTGACCGGTCAGACATCCTCCCGTATATCAATTTATATAAGATTACTCAAGGTTGATGAGCTTCTCCTGCTGCCAGAGCTGGCCGATCTCCTGATCAGTAAGAGCTCTGTTGTACATACGTACCTCGTCGATAGAGCCGTTGAAGTATGTCATCCAATCCTGGTTGTTTACGCCGTCGATGATAGCAGCCCAACCACCGATGTAAAGAGCGTTCATAGTTGGAGAGGTGAGATCAAGGTCACCGAATGGACCTGCTGGATCACCGAACTCGTGTACACCCTCGTGAGTGAGAACACCGTCAACATAAACCTTCCAAGCGCCTGTTGCAGCCTCGTAAGTACGAACTACGTGGAACCACTCGTCGATCTTTGCGAACTCAGGACCCTGAACGTTTGGCCAGCATGAAGCCTGGAACTTAGCTCCGTCCTCACCCTCTTTGTAAGAGTCGATACGAGCGTTGAACTGCTGGTAAGTAGCGCCGTCCTCACCTACGCCTGAGTTGTCGAACATGAAGTGCATAGTTGAAGCCCAGTCGTGCTCACCACCGTTAACTGAGAAGAATGCGCCTGAACCGAGAGCTGGTCTCTTAACCCATGCAGAGAAAGTGAAGCTCTTGAGGCTCTTGATGCAGTTTGCCTCAGCGAGGTTGTATTTGAGGTAACCAGCTTCCTTAGCCTCACCTGAAGTGTTAGTGTAAGCCTTGCCGATGAAACCGTCAACGAGCTCAGCCTTTCCTTCCTTAGAAGCGAAAGTTACACCCTCACCTACTGCTACTGAACCATCCTCGAATGGAAGGTGAAGAACGAGAGCGTCCTCAGCTACAGTTACCTTTGGTGCCTCTGGCTCGTTTGTGCCCTGGTTGTCACCATTCTTCTCGCATGAAGAGAAAAGTGCGATTGACATCGCAGCTGCGAAATAGAAAATCTTTTTCATGATTTGAAATAAATTAAAATGTTTGTTGGTTGTAAATGTTAAATGTTAGTATGTATATCCCGGGGTCTTTACAAGACCTGTATTTATCTGGATCTGGTTTGATGGAGTAGGGAACACTTCGTTCACGCCAGCCTTGAAGCCTTTTGAAGCGAGGACTGTAGCGGCCTGTCCTGTACGTACGAGGTCGAAGAAGCGGTCATCCTCCATTGCAAGCTCAGCTCTGCGCTCTTCCCAGATGCTCTCGCGTGTAGCGCCGACTGCTGAAAGGCCAACTCTTTCGCGAACCATATTCAAAGCGGCGTCAGCTGACATTCCTGAAGCAGACTCGATCACTGCGCCCTCAACGAGAGCCTCAGCATAGATGAGGAGCACTTCAGCATAACGGATCAGACGCATGTTGTGGTCAAGGCCGTAGCTGTTGTTTGTGAATGTGTTTGTTGCTGACGGTGTGCACACCTTACCGTTGTAATATGGGTTAGGGCAGCTTTCAAGGATGAGGTCACCGTAAGGAGTGTTCTCACCTCTCTTGAGCACTGTCACTGCGAGGCGTTCCATGTCGCCTCTCTCTGTAAGGAAGTTTACAAGCTTCTGGCTTGGCACCTTGAAGCCCCAACCCTGCATGCTTGAAGGCTGGTTACTTCTAGGACCCTGGATGAAGCCGTAGTAGCAAAGAGGTGCTGAACCGCTTACCTGACCGAGGTCATCGCTGCCGATCTCCATAAGAGATTCCTTGCCATACTCACCTTCAATAGAGAATGCATTGAGGAACTCTGGCTCAAGGGCGAATTTGCCGGATGCGATCACAGCGTCAGCGTTGGCAGCAGCCTCATTCCAGTCCTTTCTGTAGAGAGCTACTTTAGACTTGAGAGCCATAGCTGTATACTTATTGTATCTACCCTTCTCTGCGAATGACTCAGGGAGAACCTCAATAGCCTCGTCGAGATCCTGGTAGATGAAGTCATACATTCCCTCGACTGATGTAGGAGCAAGGTTTCCGAGTTCCTGAGCAGTCATAGTTCTGTCAATCTTAGGAACTGCACCGAACATACGCACGAGGTTGAAGTAAGCATATGCACGGATTACTTTTGCCTCGCCGCCGCAAGCTGCTACTGTAGCCAATGCTGTTGCATCTGAGAAGTTCTCCTCGAACTTAGGCATAGACTCGATCGCATAGTTTGCAGCTGATACGATGTCATAGAAATGAACCCACATTGCGTCGATGTGACCGTTTGTAGGACCGTATGTGAAGAGGTCGAGCTCTTTTGTCTCGATACCGTCTGTTTCAGTAGAACCCTTGTCATCATCGTCAGACGGAACGCCCATTACGCTGATGTAGTTGAATGCTCTACCTTCGCTGAGTCTCATTGAAGCGTACGCAGCACTTACAGGCTGGAATACGTTCTCAACCTTTGTGTAATCCATACCCGAAGTAGGCATTGATGCCTCTGTACGTATGTTCAGGAAATCCGCACAAGATGATACGAGCAGGGTGCTGATTGCAATTATTACTATCAAATACTTTTTCATTTCGCTTAGAAGTTAAGATTGAGACCGACTGTATAGATTGACTGCATAGGATAAACTGAAGATCCGTCCACTCCTGACTCGATAGGTGAGCCGCCGATTTCTGTAGTAAATCCGTTATAGCCGAAGATTGAAAGAGGACGCTGAGCTGTTGCATATACTCTTACGCTGCCCTTTCCAAATACCTCTCTGAATGTGTATCCTACCTGGATGTTCTGGATACGGAACATAGACGCATCCTCTACGAAGAAGTCATTGCATCGCAGAGTAGATGTGGCCTGCATTGCGGCAGGAGAAGGATAAGTTGTGTTTGTCTTGTCCTCTCTCCAGCAGTTTCTGTAGAAATCCAAGTCATAGTTACCGTCTGCGAACACTGTCTTGTTCATTCTCTTTGAGTTGAGGATCTTGTTTCCGACGTTTGCGTTCATAACCATCGAGAAGTCGAGGTTCTTCCAGTCAAATCCGAAAGTGAGACCCATCATGAGCCAAGGGTTAGGAGAACCGAGGTAGGTCTTGTCATCCTCGTTGATAACCTTGTCACCGTTGATGTCCTGATACTTGAAGTAACCAGCCTTCTTGTCAGACTGAGTAATCTCGCTGAGGATAGCCTCTTTCTCTGAAGCGAACACTCCGTCAGTCTTGTAGCCCCAGAATGCTCCGATAGGCATTCCTACCATTGTTCTGGTTGCATAACCGCCTGTTACATTTGCTCCTGAGATGTACTCTACATCCTTAAGCGCGAGAACCTCGTTCTTGTTGAGAGTAGCATTGAAGCCTACATTGTAACGGAAGTCTTCACCAATTGAATCAGCCCACTTGAGTGAGAATTCAACACCGGCGTTGAGCACCTTACCGTTGTTTGCGAGGAGTGTAGCGACTCCACCACCTGTAGCTACTGGTGCGTAGAACACTACGTTGTTAGTGATACGGCTGTAAACATCGAGTTCTCCAGAGAGTCTGTTTGAAAGGAATGCGAAGTCAGCACCGACGTTAGCTTCGTTCACGACCTCCCATACGAGAGAGTTCTGATACACTGTCTGAGCACCGACACCGTCGAGTACTGTGCCGCCGAATACACCTGAAGCTCCAACTCCTGACGAACCTACGATGCTTGTAGAGTTTGCAGGTACGTTGTCGTTACCGAGCATACCCCAGCTTGCACGAAGCTTAAGGAAGTCAAACACGTTCTGATCCTGCATGAAGTCCTCGTCAGAGATGTTCCAACCGAGACCGATTGATGGGAAGAAGCCCCACTTCTGCTGGTACTTTGAGCTACCGTCAGCACGGAGGGTTACAGTTGCAAGGTACTTGTCCATATAGTTGTAAGTACCACGTGCGAAGAATGAGAGACCGTTGTATCTTGAAGCAGCGTCAGAAGTAGTCTGGTTCTTATATGAACCGTTCACGAGATACTTTGACTGCTCGTCGAAACCAGGAACGCTGTTGGCTCTACCTGTAAGAGATGCGTTGTACTGCATTCTTGTAGACTGTCCCAACATTGCTGAGAATGAGTGTGCACCCTTTGAGTCTGAATAAGTGAGGGTGTTGTCGATGATATGGTAAGTGCCATAGCCATAAGTCTTGGAAAGGGCTGATGTGGCATTACCCTGTGATCCACCTACATTGTGCTCTGGGCTGTAGTTTCTTGCATCGTAGAAATAGAAGTCAAGGTTGTATGAAGTCTTGAACTTGAGTTTCTCTGGGATGATGGAAGCCTCAGCATAAGCGGAGAACACTGTCTTGAAACCGTTCTCTCTGCTGTCATGATAGTATGCAGCTGCTGCAGGGTTACCATAGCTGTTACCGTAACCATAGTTCTGAGGTGAGTCAAATGGCTCTGGGTAAGCTGCTGTATTGTTCTCGTTGTATACGCCATATACCGGTGGATTTACAAACGCCTGATAGTAAACGCCTGAGTTAGCGTTCTTCTTCTTGTTTGTAGAAATCACGGTGTTGAATCCGATCTTCAACCAGTCAGTCATAGTCTGGTCGAGTCTTGCGCGGAAGTTGAGACGGTCATAATCGTTTTCACAGTAGTTCATGATACCGTCCTGGTAGTAGTAGCTGAGACCGATAGAGTAGTTTGACTTGTCTGTACCTCCTGAAAGGTCAACTGAGTGAGAGTGAGTCAAAGCAGGGTGAACGAGCTCTGCGTACCAGTCTGTGTCAGCCTTGAACTGAGATGGATCAAGAGGCTTGAAGCCTGTTGTGCCCTGGAATGCGAGGTTGTAGAGTTCGCAATACTGAGCAGTGTTTGTAAGCTCCATGATGTTTGTCGGAACCTGCACACCTGCATATCCGTCATATGTAACTCTTACGTGTCCTGCCTGTCCCTTCTTTGTTGTTACGATGATGACACCGTTTGCTGCGCGCACACCGTAGATAGCGGCTGCTGATGCATCCTTGAGGACTGTGAGTGACTCGATGTCGCTGCTTGCGAGGAAGTCGATGTTGTCCATGAATGCACCGTCCACAACATAAAGAGGGTTAGCGTAGTCTCCGATCGAACCGACACCACGGATCTTTACTGAAGGACCTGCACCAGGAGCACCGCTCTGTGTGATCTGCACACCGCTCACCATACCAGAGAGAGCTGACATAGGGTTAGCTGTCGCCTGCTTTGCAAGGGCGTCACCCTTTACATTGATGATAGGTGCTGTGAGGTCTTTTGACTTCTGAGTACCGTAACCTACGACTACGACCTCTTCCATAAGAAGAACGTCAGGTCTGAGCTGGATGTCAATTGAAGTGCGGCCGTCTACTGCGACTACCTCCTCAAGGAATCCCATGAATGATGCTACGAGAACTCCATTTGACGGTACGTCGATGATGTATACTCCGTCAATGTCAGTGGTTGTTCCGTTTGTAGTGCCCTGCTGCATTACAAATGCGCCTGACAAAGGCTCACCGTAATCATCGAGGACCTTGCCTGTCACAGTTGACTGGGCAGACAGACTCACGGCTATCAATGAGAGGGCCAGTGAGATGATAATACGTTTCATGTTATCTAAATGGTTATAGTTGATTAAATTCCGTTGTACTCAAATCCGAGTTTCTTGAGTCCTTCCTGGATTTCAGGACAGCTCATGAACAGCTTCCAGACAAGACCGGTTCTGTGATTCTCGATCATAGGAGCGATTGTGAGCTGATCAAGACCGAGGTAATGAGGCAGACACCAGTCAGCTGTTTCGCTGAATGCGTCATAGAATCCGTATTTTCCCCAGATCTTGTCACCAAGGTCAAAGTAGAAATGCTTCAACGCTGCGTGTGACTCTGCCGGAGTGTAAGGATAGCAGCTGAGGGCTGCAGTCGGAGTTATTACACCGTGGTCGTTGCTTGGCATATGGGCTGTGTAACCGTCAACAGTGTAGCTGGCAGTGAGACCCCAGCAGTCAGGTCCGTATCCCTTGTAACCCTTAGGATTCTCGACACAGTAGTTGTAGTCGATGAGTGAATGGTTGACGTTCAGCTGCCAATAGTCTGCGTACTGGTCCTTAAGCCCCTTCGGACAAAGACCGAAGTACGAGTAGTGTGCCCAGAACAGCGGTCCGCCGTACTCCTGAGCTCCATTGTGGCTCAGAACAAGAGGAAGTCCGTATTTTGTGTTCTCGCTTACGATTCCGCCGCTTCTTGCCCATCCTTTATGATAAGCCTCAGCAGGGATAGGGTAGGTAGGAGATGAGGCTGCCAGGATGTACATTATAAGACATTCGTTGTAACCCTCTACAGGGAAGTTCATTTCCCATCCGTATTCAGGGCTCCAGTGCCAGTACAGGACATCCTGTCCGTCTTTCTGGTACCAGTTCCATTCTACCTCTTTCCAGAGTGTGTCTATATCCTGGGCGAGTTTCTGCTCTTTAGCGTTGCCGTCCTTGAAATACTGTCTTGCACAAAGAAGTCCCTGTACAAGGAAAGCGGTTTCAACAAGGTCACCACCGTTGTCCTTCATTCCGAAAGGCTTGGTCTTGCCTGTGCCGTCAACAATCCAGTGTGACCATGCGCCGTGATATCTGTCAGCTTTAGCGAGATAGTCTACTATCTTCTGAAGCTGGGCTACTCCCTCCTCGCGTCCGATGAATCCGCGTTCTATGCCGACGATGAGTCCAGCGATACCGAAGCCGCTGGCTCCTGTTGTGATGACGTCAGCGTCGTTGCTCGGGTAGTTACCGTCCATATGTATTCTTTCCAAAGCAAGTCCGGATACTGGAGCGGCACCTTCCACCATATAATTAAGGTGCGCGTACTGGATGTAGTCAAGGAATTCGTCTTCAGAGCTGAATTCCATTCTTCTTTCAGCGCCTGCCTTTATCTCTTCTGTCTTTGGAGCGTTTGCACATGAAGACAGAGTGATAAGGGCAGCCGCAGCTAAAATGATGTGACTGAGTTTCATATCAGCTTATTTTACGATGAGTGTAGCCTCGTTTGTAGTCTGGCTGTCCTTGCCGATGAAGATCTTGAACTCACCTGGCTCTACCACCTTCTCGAGGTTGTAGTTGAAGAACTCGAGGTCTGTTCTGTCGATCTCAAAGCTTACAGTCTTGCTCTCACCTGGTGCAAGAGCGATCTTCTCGAAGCCCTTGAGCTCCTTGATCGGTCTTGTGATGCTGCCGACCATGTCTCTGATGTAAAGCTGAACGATCTCTTTTCCTTCTCTGTCGCCAGTGTTAGTCACAGTTACCTGTGCAGTGATGCTGCCGTCTGCAGTCATCTCTGATGCGCTGAGGGTTACGTCGCTGTACTCGAATGTAGTGTAAGAAAGACCGTAACCGAAAGGATATACAGGAGCGTTGTCTACGTCAAGGTAGTTCACCTTGAACTTCTCGAACCAACGTGAGTTGTCGCCGAGAGGACGTCCTGTGTTCTTCTGTGCATAATATGCAGGGCACTGTCCCACGTGCTTAGGGAATGTCATTGTGAGCTTTCCTGATGGGTTGACGTCACCGAAGAGAACGTCGCTGAGGGCAACAGCAGCCTCGCTGCCACCAAACCATGCCTCGAGGATGGCTGGAACATTCTCGCTTTCCCACTCGATAGTGAGAGGACGGCCGTTGAAGAGTACGAGGACAACTGGTTTTCCAGTCTTCAAGAGCTCCTTGAGAAGGGTCTGCTGTACATCAGGAATTGAAATGTCAGCGCGGCTTGAGCTCTCACCAGACATTTCTGAAGCTTCACCGAGAGCTGCTACGATAACGTCAGCCTTTGCTGCTGCTCTGAGAGCCTCGTCGAGCATCTGCTTGTCTGTGCGGTTGTCTCTGTGGAGGCTTCTGCCGAACATTGTAGCGCGCTCCTCATAAGCTGCGTCGCTTACAAGGTTGCTGCCCTTTGCATAGATGATGTCAACCTTGTCGCCTACAGTCTGCTCGAGACCTTCTCTGAATGAGAGAGCCTGGTCGTGCTTTGCAGCTACGCTCCAAGTACCTGGCATATTTGTTCTTGTGTCAGCGAGAGGGCCGATGAGGGCGATGGTACCCTTCTTCTCAAGCGGAAGAAGCTTCTTGCCCTTGAAAGGCTCGTTCTTGAGGAGGACGAAGCTCTCAGAAGCGATTCTGCGTGCTTCAGCACGGTGCTCGTCGTTATATACCTCAGCCTTTGCTCTCTCCTCGTCGCAGTACTTGTATGGATTCTCGAAGAGTCCGAGTCTGTACTTTGCTTCAAGGATGCGGCGGCAAGCTGTGTCAAGCTCCTTCATTGACACCTTTCCTTCCTCAATTGACTTCTTGAGGGTGCCGAGGAAGCCTTCGCTTACCATATCCATGTCGATACCAGCGTTGATTGCCTGAGCTGTAACCTCCTGAAGGTTGCCGATTCCGTGGTTTGTCATCTCGAAGATACCGGTGTAGTCTGTTACAACGAAGCCGTCGAATTTCCAGTCCTCACGGAGGAGGTCTGTCATAAGCCACTTGTTACCTGTAGCAGGAACACCGTCGATCTCATTGAATGAAGCCATTACGCTACCTGCACCAGCCTCGATAGCAGCCTTGTATGGAGAAAGGTACTCATTATACATACGTACGCGGCTCATATCTACTGTGTTGTAGTCAAGTCCGCCTTCACCTGCTCCATAAAGTGCGAAGTGCTTTACGCAGGCCAAAATCTGGTCGTTGCGCTGAAGCTGAGTCTCGAGATCCTCACCCTGGTAACCTCTTACCATTGCCTTTGCGATCTCGCATCCGAGGTAAGTGTCTTCACCTGATCCCTCGCTCACGCGACCCCAACGTGCGTCTCTCGAAATGTCAACCATAGGGCTGAAAGTCCAGCAGATACCGTCTGAGCTGGCTTCCTCAGCTGCTATGCGTGCTGATCTTTCCACAGCCTCCATGTCCCAAGAACAAGAAAGTCCGAGAGGAATAGGGAAAATAGTCTCATAACCGTGGATGACGTCCATACCGAAAAGGATAGGAATACCGAGGCGTGATTCTTCTACAGCGATTCTCTGCACCTCCTTGATCTGCTCTACACCTTTGAGGTTGAAGAGTCCTCCTACTTCACCGGCCTTGATTCTTTCAGCAACATTGCTGCTTTTTGCCTGTCCGGTAACGATTTCTCCCGAAACGGGAAGATTAAGCTGGCCGATCTTCTCCTCGATGGTCATTTCCTTCATCAGGTCATCGATGAATCGGTCCATTTCACGATTGGTTTGATTTGTTTCTGCGCAACCTACGATAAGGGCTGCCGCAGCAAGCATACAGATTAGTCTCATTATTTTTTGGTTTTATCAGTTAGCGTTTAAGTGGTCGGCAAATGTATTTATTATTATATGTGTGCGAAAATTATCGCCTACTTGAAGGTTACTTTGCCCTAATAATATTTCAGAATGTTTTTTCTTCGCTATGCGTATATAATGAGTCTCTCTTGTTGAGTGAAATGGGTTGATGACTAATGAATTGTAATTTTGTGAAGTATTAAAAACGTAGTGCTTTAAAGTGCTGAAATGTGCATAAAATGAAAAAAATCGCCCTTCCTAAGCTTGAAAAAGGGCGATTTTGAACTTCTGTCTTAAAATAATCCGTATATGAGATTCCAGACCAGGAATCTCGCAAATTTGCCGACCAGCAGCAGGAACATTGTCCACCCCGGACGGGTCTTGTAGAAGCCTAAGGCAATGGCTATGACATCTCCGATGAACGGGATCCAGGCAGTAAGGGCAAGCCACACCCCATATCTGTCAATCTTCTCTTTCTGCTTCTGGAGAGTTTCGGGTTTCACTTTGAACCACTTCTCTATCCATTCCCATCTGCCCAGCCAGCCTATCCAGTAAGTGAGCACGCTTCCGAGCCAGTTTCCTAAGGTTCCTACCAGCAGACAACCTATCGGATTTGCTGTCGCGGCAAGAATTGCCATATAAAGGACATCTGAACTGAAAGGGAATATGGTTGCAGCCAGAAAGGTGCCGATGAACAGGCCAAGCAGGCCGAGGCTTTCCAACCATTCCATGGCTATTTCCTTTTACGCTGGAAGAATTCTGTCACGATGTTACCGCATTC
>CANBDZ010000042.1 GCA_947367375.1 uncultured Bacteroidales bacterium
GATCCGCCACAGATCCATCTACGAATTCCCGGTCTATTCGACTGATATGACCATCAACGGTAAGATAGAGCTTAATAAGAATAGTCTGGATGATTGTGACGGAGCCATCAGAATCAAACTTCCCTTCACCAAGCTTAAAGGTATTGAAGGAAGGCCGGTTGTCGTTGTGGACGGCAAAGAGTATCATGTAAAGGCGATGGGAAATGTACTTGTGTCAGAATTGCCGTATGATGTAGTGGCTGCCTCTGATGTCCTTGAGTACACCATCCGCGTCAAATCGAATGGAATGGACCGCATCCGCTTCTATCCAGGTGGTTCCCTTTATAAAGTTAATATGAAGTCAAACTATGCCTCGCCTGGCTTCAAGGGTGACTTTCTTCCATCAGACAGGACAGTGAGCGATTCTGGTTTTGAAGCGAATTGGATCGTTACAGACCTGAACACAATATCTTCCGGATGTCAGTCCTTTGAGGTTGAATTTGTGATTCCTGCAAGTCAGTATCAACAGACTGAGCGCGCCATAAAGTATTCATTCCTCATCATCCTCCTTGTGTTCATGTCAATCTTCCTTGTAGAGTCTATAACACGTTGCAGAATCAACATTGTTCAGTACATCGTGACAGGATTGTCGTTATGTCTGTTCTATCTGCTCCTCCTTTCTATAAGTGAATATCTTGCCTTCGGATGGTCATATCTGATAGCTGCAACAATGACTACCGTGGCTCTGGGGGCATATTTCTATGGCTTCCTCAAGTCAAGGACAGCTCTGGTTTTCACAGGTGCGGTAGCTTGTCTGTACGGCTTCATCTACACCCTTCTTCAGATGGAAACAGGTGCCCTCCTGGCAGGATCTATAGCCCTGTTCCTTATCCTCTGCGTAGTCATGTACTTCACCCGTAGAAATGACCTTTTTGACCAACCTCGTAATCCAGTCATTGAGTAATATGAGACCAGTCTATAAGTTATTGAGCATATGTATGATTATTGCAACTGCTGCCGTCCTTTTATGGATGGCAGCAGTAAAGATTCAGTCCTCTAGGACCATTGTACCGGATCACACAAATTACAGTGAACTTTTCAACGATGTTCAGAAACGCCAGATCGTTGCCGCTCAGAAATATGGAATCACTCCTTTGAAGGATAGGACAGCAGCTGATGAAGCTATCAAGTCAGGTAATCTGGTAAAGCTTACCAACTGCAAAAGTTACAAACTTGCACCTATGGGATATTCAATACCATATCTGACGGAAAATGCGAATATGGTACTAGAAAAAATAGGCACCAACTTTAGGGATTCGCTATCCTCAAAAGGTCTTTGTGACAATAAGATAATTGTCACTTCTGTTCTTAGAACTGACGCTGATGTTGAACGACTGATGAAATATAACAGTGTCGCAGTCAAAAACTCCGCGCATCGTTATGCGACTACTTTTGACATCTCCTATACGAGATTTGCACCAGCTGGACTTAACCTCAAGACTACTAAAGGAGACTTGAAGAAGGTACTAGGTGAGGTGCTACGCGACCTTCGTAATGAGAAACTATGCTACGTCAAATATGAGAAAAGCCAAGGTTGTTTTCATATAACAGTTCGCCTCTAAAACAAGTCTTCTTTTAGAGGGTTTCCCATTTTGCATAGAGGGTGGTGTCGGAATTCAGGACTGTGCCGGCTGTGGCCTTTGTCTTGAATTCGCTGTCCATATACCATCCTTTGAAGGTGTAGCCGTCGGCGGTCAATATCGGGAACAATGTGCTATAAAGGACCTTCACCTTTTCTACCGGCTCTGGTGCTGTTCCGTGCTCTGTCGAATATGACACTTTGTAGAAGATGGCATTCTCTCTGTCATAGCAGCCGCATTTGCGGAGGTAGTCTTCCAGTCTGGTGCCGATTGCATAATGTCCCTGATAGCCGGGATGTGCTCCGTTGACCTGATTGAGCCTGATCCTCAATTTCTTGATTTCCGCGTTGACTGCAACATCATCGCTCTCCTCGCTATAGTAGAACGGCAGATCATTGGCGCACATGTCAAAGCAGCCCACGCCCCATTTCTGTGCCATGTCGCGTACGGCCTGACGGTGTGCCTCCGTTGTTCCGAACGGAACGATAAGCACTATTGTTGTGTATGGATATTTATGGATGAGATATGGCAGCACCACATTGAAGCCGCCGCAGTAAGTCTCGTTGGTGGTGTCGTTGATTGTGCCCAAAGTACCATAGGCAGCATCATTCCATCCGAACATGATCGTCATGAAATCTATCTCTTCCGGAAGCTGGGTGTATCGGCCGTTTTCCTTTGAGAAACCGTTCTTTTTGGTTATGTCGCCCTTGTCTGTGCCATTAGGATTCACCCCGCCTTGCATTGTTGAACCAGAGATGCCTTTCTGGTAGAACTTCATGTTGTTCCTGTTGGCGATCTGCCAGCCGTAAGACTTGTATTTACCCTCGTCCGGTCCTGGATTTTCAATGTATCCCAATGTCGGCTCCATCTGCATATCTGCGCCATATGTGATGGAATCTCCGATTGTAACCAGAACCTTTCCTGCGAGAATGTTCGAGTTGCCGGCCTCGTTACTCATATCCTCGTTGTGAGGTATCATGTTTATATAATCGGATATGACGCTGGTATGCCCGTCAAATATTTCCAGTCTTACATTGGCTGAGATCTCGTCGCGGTAATATTTGTCTTCAAGCTCTGAGCCTGACACGGTTACGCTCAGAATACCTTCTGCAGCGCTTACGCTTTCAATCTCCAGCTGCACATAATCGACAGCTGACTTTGTCATTGCATAGACTGCTCTTACATCCAGCATTTCCTCCCATCTCTCTGCTAACTCGGCAGCCAGTTCTGACGGTCGGATCTCAAATTCCAGAGTCGATGAACTAGACGCTATAACTCCCTTAGTTGCAGAATACATCATTCTGGCTTTGCCGTCGGCATATTCGGGAATATATGTCACTGAATGAATGCGTGCAGCAATGGTTTTGGTCGGTAGGGTAATGTCAGTTCCGTCTGAAAGCCTCAAATAGAGATTGTGTTCATCATGGGTCACAGATTCAAAGAATGGCTCCTCCTCAAGTCCTCTGATCTCCCTCCAACTGTTGCCGTTGTCATATGACACATACCACAGGCCCTCAGCGATGCGGAATTGCGGAGTGACATGGTCGCCGTCGGATTCGGACACAACTGCAGGAATCTTGTTGCCGCTCTCGTCTGTCAGCCATTCGCCGTCTGAAGTCCAATAGTAGGCACCGTCAGCCGCCTTTTTGATGCCGATGTCAGGAGTTGTCCCAGCTGTGCCATCTATGCCGTCTGTACCGTGGTAAATTGACACGGTACCTCCTTTCGCAAACGTGATGCTGTAGCCGACCTCGACACCTTCTTCCACGATCTTCATGACTTCCGTCACGTAGTCATTCTCCTGAAGGGCAGTGAGGATCGTCTGGACAGCTTCGATGTTGGAGTTAAGCTCACGGCACTGCTTTTCTAACTGCTCGATACGTTGTTCGTGCTCGTTCAGCTTGTTCCAGATGTCTTCGTGATGCTCGCAAGAAACAGCCATGACTATGGCTGCATAAAGTATGGTGAACAGTTTCTTCATATCCGTCAGGTAATTTATACCTGACAAATTTCGGAAATATTTGCGGAATTGAGAACAGTTTACAGCGTCAAAGCCTGAAGCAACGTCTTTTCTTCAGAAATGAGGCGGTTCATATCGATATGGCTGCAGACTTCCTCCTTCAGGAATCGTGAAGTTGATGCTGTGTTGGCCGGATCCCAAGTGAGAAGAATCACATGGGTCTTGAGAGCCTTGAGCTTGCGGGCCAACATCTCGTGATCTGCATCTCCGCTGATAAGTACGACAAAATCAAATTCCCTGAAGAGAGTCAATTCATATGTGTCCAAAGCAAACCATGTGTCTACACCTTTCTCGATAACTCCACCTTTAGGGTTTGTACGGAGATGCTTGTAATGGAATATGACATCATTCTCGATAAGCATATCCTCGAACTCCCTTTCATCGAAAAGAAGGTTCTTCGCCTTTGCGTCAGCAGCTCTGTAACGTCCTCTATAGTAATGACATTCAGTTATATATATGTGTTTTCTGTCGATGCCGTTATCTTCAGCTATCTTCCTGCAGATGAAACTCAACAGCTCCTTAAGATTTACTTTTCTGCCGTTGCCAAAACCCTCGTTGATCTTAGCATAATATCCACCGTCGATGAATACACCGATTGAATTGTTTGATTCGTTTGCCATATATACCGAATGTTAATTGATAACACTTAAGACGAGAACAAAATTAGAAAATATTTCCGTCAAATCAAATTGTATTTATGTCTTGAAATTGTTCTACATCTTTTGATTATCAGTATTATGATTATTTGTATATTCGCGGAAGAACAATGATGATATGGATGTTATAAAAGTATATCTCCGCCAGCTTGAGGCGAATAACAACAAGCCTTGGTTCGACGCCCACAAGGGCGAATATCAGGAAGCTCGTGCGCATTTTAATGCCATAGTAGAGAAACTGATTGCAGGAATAATGGAGTTCGATCCGTCCGTAAGGGGAGTGGGCGTCAAGGAAAGCACCTACCGCATCCATAAGGATATGCGTTTCTCGAAAGACGGCCTTCCGTACAAGACCCACTTCGGAGCATACATCTGCAGAGGTGGAAAGAAATCAGGCTACAGCGGCTATTACTTTCATATAGGTACCGGCAGCGGTGAAGAATACCCATGCAAGAGCTTCCTAGCAGTGGGTAACTATTATATGGAACCGAAGGTCCTGAAGATCGTCAGGGAAGATATAGAACTCGGGGCAGGGGATTTCGACAAGATCATCCAAGGCCTGCACCCATCCCTCTCCCTCGACCAGGACCAGAAACTCAAACGAGCTCCTCTCGGCTTCGATCCGCAAGGTCCATACATCGAACACATCAAACTGAAGAACTTCTGCCTGTCAGGAACATACGACGACTCCAAACTGGACATCGCAGAAATCCTCGAAGTCTTCAAAAGCGCCAAGCCTTTCCTTGATTATATCAACAGAGCAATCGAATATAGCAGGGAAGAAAATATATAAAAGATCCCCGGTCAAGCCGGAAATGACTGGGGTAACATGAGCTGGGGCCATGCTGTCAGCAAGGACCTTCTCCATTGGGAGGAGAAACCTGTTGCCCTGACTGCTGACAAGTTGGGTGCGATATTCTCAGGATCAGCAGTGGTCGACAGTGAAAATACTGCCGGATTCGGAAAGAATGCAATAGTGGCCCTTTACACTTCCGCAGGTGCAAGCCAGCAGCAGAGTATAGCCTACAGCACTGACGGTGCAATCACATTCAAGACCTTTGAAGGCAATCCTGTCATCGCCAACACCTCAAAACCGGATTTTCGTGACCCTAAGGTCTTCTGGCATGAAGAAAGCAAATCATGGATAATGGTTTTGGCTTTGGGTTGGTCTTATGGAGTAGAGATATTATCTTCGCATAATCTTAGGAGCTGGACATCGTTGAGCGTATTCTCATCAGATCTTGCTTCTTGCCGCAGAGGTCAGTGGGAGTGCCCGGATCTTCTCCGTTACGAATGTGACGGTGAAGAGAAATGGGTTATGCTCGTGAGCGTCAACCCGGGAGGACCTGTTGCAGGTTCCGGAACAATGTACTTTGTGGGATCCTTTGACGGTAAGAATTTCGTTGCTGATAAAAGAGACTATCCGCTTTGGCTTGACTACGGTATGGACAACTACGCAGGTGTGACCTGGAGCAATACTCTTGACCGGACAGTGTATATCGGCTGGATGAACAACTGGCTCTACTCCGGTTCGGTTCCTGTAGGTCCGTGGCGTTCTGCGATGACTCTGCCTCGTGAGATAAAGCTCGAAAAAATTGACGGTGAATATATCCTTACATCAAAGGTTGTGAGAGAGATCGAGGGTATTGCCGGAGATTGGGAGAAGGTCGAGGACGGATTGTTCGGCGAAAGAATGTTCGGCGTGCGCGACTCCTACCAGCTGAGATTGAACTTGGATATGACAAAGGAGGCAACATATATGCTTTCGAACACCAAGGGCGAATATCTTGAGTTCATTGTCAGTCCTGACACAAGGAAAATCACAGCTAAGCGCGCTGGCACAACCGGAGTGACATCATTCTCTTCATCATTCCCTACAACAGCGATTAAAATGCCTGTTCCCGGAAATGATCCAATGGTTGAACTTGACATCTTTGTCGATCAGTCATCTGTGGAGATGATACTTGCTGACGGATCTTCTGCTGCTACAATGCTTGTATATCCTCGTGAGATATATAATGGAATACATTGCACCGGTGCAGAGCTCGATGGAAAAGTGCGAACTCTCTCCAGGGTATGGAAATAACACAAAAACTTTATATTATGAAAATCAGAAAAATGATTTTGGCGGTATGCGCCATCGTGATGAGTCTTCCTGTATTTGCACAGGGACTTAGAGTGGACGATCTCGGTAACAGAAATGTGATCGTCCGCATCGATGACCTTTCGAAGAAGTTCCTGCTTCTTCCTATTCAGGAGGACGCTCCGGAGTCGGGTGTCTACGTGACAGTGGACGGAGTTGCTGAACCTTGCCGAAACGTACGTCTTGCTATTGACAGAGTTGACTATATGGTTCCTCTTGAACTTGCTCCATATCAGGGCAAGGTAGTGGCTCTCGATATCCATGTCGGTGAAGGGCATCGCCGTACAGACGTCATCAAAGATGTCTGCTGGGACAAGATGTGCCTCAGTGACGACTATTCTCTCGAAAATGTAGAGAAGTACCGTCCTGTATTCCACCACACTCCTCAATATGGCTGGATGAATGATCCTAACGGTATGTTCTACCACGAGGGAGTATGGCATCTGTATTATCAGTTCAATCCTTATGGCTCTATGTGGGGCAACATGCATTGGGGACATTCTACAAGTACAGATCTTCTTACTTGGGAGCATCATCCGGTAGCTATTGCACCTGACCAGTGGGGAACTATCTTCTCAGGAAGTGCAGTTGTAGATAAGAACAACACTTCTGGCTTTGGAGAAAATGCTGTAGTGGCTATGTACACTTCATGCAGTCTTACACAGAAGCAGAGCATCGCGTACAGCAATGACGGTGGTCTTACCTTTACAAAATATGAAGGTAATCCTGTGGTTACAGCACCTCAGGAATGTCGTGACCCTAAGGTCTTCTGGAACGAGGAGACAGGATGCTGGAACTGCGTGCTCGTAAGCCCTCTTGAGTATGAGGCCTGGTTCTATTCAAGCCCGGATCTCAAACACTGGACAAAGGAAAGCGAGTTCGGAGCTCATGGCAACACTTCTGCTATCTGGGAGTGCCCTGATATGATCAAGGTTACTGATCCTGAGACAGGCAAGACAAAGTGGGTTCTTCTTGTTAACATCAATCCAGGCGGACCTGCAGGCGGAAGCGCAACACAGTATTTCGTAGGTGACTTCGACGGAAAGACATTCGTATGTGACACAGCTCCGGAAGTAGTCAACTGGCTTGACTATGGAAAGGATCATTATGCAACAGTCTCTTGGAGCGATGCTCCGGAGGGTCGTGCAATGGTCATCGCATGGATGAGCAACTGGCAGTATGCAACTCAGCTGCCTACACGTCAGTTCCGCAGCGCAAACTCTCTTGCAAGAGATCTTACGCTCTTGAAGAATGCTGACGGTTCATACAGAGTAGGCGTCCTTCCTTCAAAGGAAGTGGAGGCTCTCAGAAATGCCAAGCCATTTACGACATCTTTCACAGCAGGCAAGACAGGACGTTCATTCTCTCTTCCTTCTGCATTGTGTGAGATCGACATGACTTTCAGCTGCCCTAAGGGAAGCCAGGTTACTTTCCGTCTTTCCAATTCAGAGGGTGAATATACCGACCTCGTATATGACGGAACATCTTATACCTTTGACAGAACTGCATCAGGAATCATCGACTTCAACAATGATTTCGCAGTTCCTACAGTAGCTCCTGCATCTGCAGACAAGGTACAGCATGTCCGTATGATCCTTGATGTTTCAAGCATCGAGATGTTCGACGGAAAGGGATGGTGGGCAATGACCAACCTCGTCTTCCCGAACACTCCTTATGACAAGATCGAAGTGATTTCAAACAACGGAAATTGCCGTGTGAAGTCATTGAAATTATATAATCTGACACAAAACTGATATCATGAATATGAATAAAAGAAACTCTTTGGCAGTTTTTCTGCCAGTGATGATGTGCTTCTTCACAATGGGATTCGTCGATCTCGTGGGAATCGCCTCTAACTATGTGCAGAATGACCTCGGATTGAGCGATGCGAAAGCTAATATAATGCCGTCGCTTGTGTTCTTCTGGTTCCTCATCTTCTCGGTACCTACCGGAATGCTGATGAACAAGATCGGAAGAAAGAAGACTGTGCTTCTCAGTATTATTGTTACAGCTGTTTCCCTCCTTATGCCAATTTTCGGAAACAGCTACATGCTGATGCTTGCGTCATTCTCACTCCTCGGTATTGGTAACGCATTGATGCAGACATCATTGAATCCACTTATCAGCAACATCGTAAACCCTGACCGTCTGGCTTCGACACTTACATTCGGACAGTTTGTAAAGGCTATCGCCTCTTTCCTCGCACCATACATCGCGATGTGGGGAGCAGTACAGGCTATTCCTTCATTCGGCCTCGGATGGAGAGTATTGTTCCCTATATATATGGTAATTGCAGTAGCCGCTGTATTTGCGCTTTCAGCTACTAAGATCGAAGAGGAGAAGGCTGAGAAGGCATCAGGATTCATTGACTGCATCCGTCTTCTCGGACGTCCTTTCATCCTTCTCTGCTTCCTCGGTATCATGTGCCATGTAGGAATCGATGTCGGAACCAACACTACAGCTCCTAAGCTACTCATGGAGAGACTCGGATACGGACTCGACCAGGCAGCTATGGCTACAAGCCTCTACTTCATCTTCAGAACAATCGGATGCTTCTCAGGAAGCTTCATTCTCCGCTGGATGAAGCCTAAGGTGTTCTTCGGTATCAGCGCATTGATGATTGTCGCTTCAATGGCAGGACTTTTCGTTGCTAACACTCCGGCATTTCTCTATGTGTGCATCGCTCTTGTTGGTTTCGGAAACTCAAATGTATTCTCTATCATCTTCTCACAGGCATTGCTTAACGAGCCAGATAAGCAGAACGAGGTTTCAGGTCTTATGATCATGGGTCTCTTCGGAGGTACAATTTTCCCGCTTGCAATGGGATTTGCTGCGGATATGATGGGACAGAGCGGCAGCGTAGCTGTCATGGCAATCGGCGCCATCTATCTTATGGTATATACATTTATGATCAAAACTGCGAAGTAATATGGAAAAGTATATAGTTGGAATGGGAGAGGCGCTTTGGGATTGTCTTCCTGAAGGACGCAAAATCGGCGGTGCACCTGCCAACTTCGCCTATCATGTAGGTCAGTTCGGCTTCGAGTCACTGGCTGTCAGTGCAATTGGAGATGACGAACTCGGCAGAGAGATTGTGGAGAAGTTCACTGAGAACAATCTAAATTTCAGACTGGAGACAGTTGACTATCCTACAGGTACTGTGCAGGTGACACTTGATGAAAAGGGAATACCTTGCTACGAGATTATGGAGAACGTGGCTTGGGACAACGTTCCTTACTCACAGGAGTTGGACGTGATTGCCCATAACTGCCGTGCTGTCTGCTTCGGTTCCCTTGCGCAGCGCAATGAGGTGACAAGAAATACAATCAACAGATTCCTAGATGCCATGCCGGACGGTGATGACACTTACAAGATCTTTGACATAAATCTCCGCCAGCATTTCTACTGTCGTGAAACCATCGTGAACTCTTTAAATAAGTGCAATGTCCTCAAGATCAATGACGAGGAACTTGTAGTAATAGCAGAGATGTTCGGTTTGACAGGACTTGCTGACAATGAGATCTGTATGAAGATCCTGTCAGACTACGACCTCAAGATACTTATCCTTACCTGCGGTACAAATGGAAGCTACGTGTTCACATCTGACACCATGTCATTCCTTGAAACTCCAAAGGTCGAGGTAGCAGACACAGTCGGAGCCGGCGACTCATTCACAGGAGCATTTGTCGCATCCGTTCTAGCGGGTAAAACAATACAAGATGCCCACAAAAGGGCTGTTGAAGTCTCTGCTTATGTGTGTACGCAGAATGGCGCAATGCCAAGACTTCCGGAAGAGCTGATTGGTTAGTGTTAGGCTTATTTCCACACGCCCCTGTATTCTACGATGAAAGGAATGCAGGGGCTTTTTGACATGCCTCCGTGTCGATTGCCCCTTCCATAACTCACGAAACTGCCATATTCCCTGTCGTGACGCAGGTTTTTGGTGCGATTCCCCTGCGTCGCTGCACCATAACTCACGAAACTGCCATATTTCATGTCGCGACGCAGCTTTTTCAGTCATTTTCCCTGCGTCGCGAACAGATTTGGGGAATGCTGTGACATTTTTTAGGGCAAATATGACACAGTGGCCGTCGAAATAACTGAAATGATGTGTTTTGTGATACTACTGTGTCGATTATTACGATGAAAATGGTACAGTGGTTATATATAGATCCCCGGTCAAGCCGGGGATGACTGTGGTTGATCGCCAGAAACAGAGGTCCTGTATTTGTCATTTCGACTGAGCTCCAGTATTTGTCATTTCGACCGAGCGGAGCGAGTGGAGAAATCTTTATGAAGATTCCTCGTCTCCACTTCGTTCCGCTCGGAATGACATGTGACTGGGATGACTGAACTATGTAGGCGACCAGAAAAAGTCATGGCCGGCTGTGACCGGCCATCTCTGGAATATTTATGTTCAACGGGTGCGGAGTTTTGATTCAACCAGGTGTGTTGAGTCAGACAGATCTGTTATTGTCTGATGTCTCTTGGCTCCGCTTCTGAGACATTCATTGGGACTGCCTGGTAGATCACCTGCATTTCTGTGTCAGAAAGCTCTGAGAGAGGTTTTCCGAATACTTCTGCCGAGAGTTCCTCACGAAGTTCCTTGTAGGCTGTGGTAATGCATTCCATCGCTTTCGTATATCCTTCATATGAAGTACCTCTGTCGATTTGTAAAGAAATCATAGCATTGCTTACTCTGAACTGTCTTGTCGAGCCGTCCGGCATTGTGATGTCCTTCATTTCGTGATCCGGCAGAGTGTCTTTACCCTCAGGATTCGAAATGTGATTCTTCAGGATTTCCTCATCAAATTCCGATACATCGCACATATAATGCTCGTGAGCCCTGAAAGATCTGTCAGTCGCCAACAGCACCTTATCCTTTGAATTGATTTTAAAGCTGATCAGATTCCTTCTGCTTACATCAGTAGCCCATTCTTCAGGACTCATGAAGCGAGGTTCATCTGTTTTTTCCTCTGTGTTTGCCGGTGGCATACGCTTCTCAATAGCACTATCGTCGGTTTCATATCTGACCTTCAATGCACGCACATTTCGCAGTTGTTCCTTGATGTCTGTGATGACTCCCATAGGGATGCTTTTCTGCGCCTTTATGTGAACCACAGCCTGATGCATAGGAGTACCTGCAAAGAACTCTTCTACGAGTTTCCCAATATCTTCTTTATATGCCAGTTTTCCATTGCAGACAATGAAATATTCTTCGCCAGGTTCTGGATTCCTTGGTCCCTCAAAAACATCAATGATGAAAGGTCCCTTGATAGGCTTGTCTGATGTGAAAAGTGGGGAAGGGTCAGTAGGGTTGCCATTATGACGGACTTCAAAATGTAGATGTGAGCCTGTTGCACGTCCAGTCGAGCCTGCGAATCCTACCAATTGTCCTTTATATACCTTACCGCCGCCGGTGACTGTCAGATCGGAATGATCTGCATCAGTTGAGATCGCGCCGACCTTATCAACTTTTACATCAGGGCCTTCAAAACTGATTTCTGTATAAATATACACATTAGACAGATGCGCATACCTTGTCTCATATCCATCAGCGTGCTTCAAAGTCAGCATAAGTCCGTTGCTGTCATCTCTGGTAATTGCTGAGACTTCGCCGTCTGCTGCCGCATAAACAGGATCACCTTCATTAAGAACATAGTCGATTCCTGTGTGAGATCTTCCCACGCCGCCAGCCTTGAATTCATTGCTTACGGTCGCGTCGCAAGGAGGGCACATATCGATGTATGTAGCTTCCGTGCCATTTGTCAAGTCCGATGAAACTTCATCCATGATCTCTGCCTGTTTTGTTCCGCAGCCGAAGGCAAAGAAAGTTGCTGCAATTACGGGGAGTGTGGCAGCCAGCCTGAGCCAGGCCCCTTTGCCACGATGAGATTGAGTCATCATAATGAATCTTTGTTTTGTCAATGAATGATTCAACCCACAGGTAATATCCGGATTATAACCAAAGAGTTGTTTGAATATGGTTGTTCTATATGTTTTCAGATTCCATCCTTCGTCAAGCACATCCTTGTCTGCCTCCCACTCCTGCACTTCCTCCAGGTCCTTCTCCGCCATCCAGAAGAATGGATTGAACCAGAATACAGAACGGAGTACCGACAGGAAAAGTCGCTCGTATGAGTGTCTGTGACGCACATGGCTTGCTTCATGCGTGAGGATCTGACGACGCTCCTGAGGTTCATAGTTGAAGCCAAGGAATATGGTCTTGATAAATGAGAATGGAGTCTTTATGTCCTCATGCTCGGCGAGGGTGTAATCCTTTTCATATGTCAGAACCGACCTTCCGCGAAGCATGTATATCTTTATGATATTATGTGCAAGCAGGGCAAGGGATATAAGGCCGATCAATGAATATAGGATCGTAAGTATCAG
This sequence comes from uncultured Bacteroidales bacterium, assembly GCA_947367375.1. GTDB lineage: Bacteria > Bacteroidota > Bacteroidia > Bacteroidales > UBA932 > Cryptobacteroides. Next base: position 12,832 of record CANBDZ010000042.1, read on the forward strand.
CTTGAGGTTGGTGGCCCTGAATGTCTTTGCGGCAGCAACTTCAGCCGTCAACGCTGTCTCACTGTCTGCACTCTGACTTTGAGCGGCACCTTCCTCTACATCCTCTGCTGCCATTCCGAAGTCATCAAAACTGAAAAGAGTCCATTCGTTGAAGGCCGCTGCATTTTCAGACGGATATATAGGGACCTCCATAAGCGGAATTATTACAGAGAGCAGCATGCTGACTACTATATATGCACGGCAGAGTCTGAAGCTGACCTTCTTTGCCAACATCCAGCGATATAGCACCAGGAAGAGTCCGCTGCAGATCAATGATTCAACTATGAAACCGATAACTGACATCAGAGTAGGGGATTATATACTTATTTGTCTCCGTTCAATAGCTTCAAAATCTCATCTGTCTCTTCAAGAGAGATAGATTTCTGTGCCGAGAAGAAGTTCACCATGCGGCTGACAGAACCCTCAAAGAAATTGTCAAGGACTGTACGCATATATGCATTGGTGTACTCTTCCTTTGCCACGACAGGGAAGTACTCGTATGTTCTTCCATATGCCTTATGTGATACGAAACCCTTGTTCTCAAGGATACGCACTATTGTCGACACGGTGTTATATGCCGGTTTAGGATCAGGAAGTTCTGCAAGAACATCGTGTACCAACACCTTCTCCTTCTGCCAGATTACCTGCATTATTTCAAGCTCAGCTTTAGTAAGTTCCTGAGGTCTTTTCTTCAATGTCTCTCCCATTATATTTATATGTTTTCAGATTCAACAAACATCGGAAAGTACGGTTTCCCGAACTTCCCGATGCAAACATAAAACTAATAATTTAATATTCCAACTAAAATCTTAGTTAATTAACGAAATTTCTAATTTTACTCCAATAAACTGTTGAATCTGTCCCTGATAGAAGAGGCGAGGACAGTGTCTCCGTACTCATCTGCGACCGAGCAGAGGACAGACAGGAGAGTGTAGCAGGTGTCAAAGTAGTCTTCTGCAAATTCGTAGTGATAGAGGAAGAATTCGCAGGAGTACAGAAGCTGGTCAGACATTGCAGTGCATAAAACTGATGCTTTTTCAGGAGCTCCTGCAAGATAGTATGCCTCTATCATTGCCGCCAGATCTTTTTCGTTGCTGAATCCGTAGAGGACTGTGTCGAGAGGGAAGTTCTCTACCGGGATTACCTCCTGACATCTGTCCAGGATTTCTACAGCCCTCTCATATTCTCCTGCTTCAATCATTTCCATTGCCACCGTTGCGAATATTCCACGTTGCGACATTACCCCTGTGAAGGTGTAAAGATTCTGATAGTCAACAAACCAATCAGTTCTCTTAAGGCTGTCCCATGTATATACGGATGTCATCTTATAATAAAGCTCATCTGTGTCGGTGAAGCCAGTCTCTGACCTGTTAGTCCTGTTTTTTATCGGTACAAAGCGATAGGTGAAGCCGTCATACATCAGGTAATCCTTGATGCCGACCTTCAGATCTCCACCTGCACTGAGGAAATTCAGAGGCCTGTCCCATTGGTAGTTTGACAGGAGATCGAGCAGGAACAGCTCCGGTTTTGTAATTGCATCCTTGTCCTTCGGAATAGTCAAAACGATTTCTGACGGAATCATGTCAGCATATTTCTCATCCAGAATACCATATTTTATGACATTCTCCTTGTTTACAGGGATACTGAATTTCCTTGACACGATGTAATCTGCATACTCGCCGTTGGTCAACGGCAGCTTCGCGCCAGGATGGCGGAACACTTTCATCACATCCGCCAACGGATATACGGAATCACGAGTGTCATATATCAGCACCAATTCATTTTCACCTTGTATATATTGTTCCTTGCCTACGCTCAGATCCAGCGGGGCTGACTCGTTCGAAGCATATTTCATCTGGTCGATGTGCCAGTCAGCTCCAAGAAGGGAAGTGTTTACGATACGTACATCTGTACGGAATCCCTCCACCTCCTGAGCATACCAGAGAGGGAAGGTGTCGTTGTCGCCGTGAGTCACGAGAATACCGTTTTCTCCGACTCCTCTGAGATAGTTGAAAGCCAGTTCGCGTGCTGTGTATCTGTTGCTCCTGTCGTGGTCGTCCCAGTTCTCGGCTGCCATAAGTGCCGGTATGCCCAGACAACAGCAGACTCCTGCAGCAGCCACCCACTTCCTCTTCTGCTCATCGTGAATGAACTTATATGCCTTCTCAATACATGCAATGCAGCCTAATCCTATCCATGCACTGAAGAAATAGAAGGATCCTGCATAGGCATAATCTCTCTCTCGTACCTGGAACGGGGATTGGTTGAGATAGATGACTATGGCTATTCCCGTCATAAAGAACATCAGGAAGTTGAGCCAGCAGCCTCTTTTGTCCCTTGAGTACTGCATGGCCAGCCCGATGAGACCCAGCACCAGAGGCAGCATATAATAATGATTCTTTCCCTTGTTTTCTGACAGATAAGCCGGAGCGTCCGACTGGTCACCCAGCCTGATTCTGTCTATGAATCCTATTCCGCACTCCCAGTTGCCCTTGAATATATCTCCGGGAACAGGGCTGTGAATCTCATTCTGACGGCCTGCAAAGTTCCAGAGGAAGTACCTCCAGTACATCCAGTTGACCTGATAGTCAAAGAAGAACATGAGATTCTGCAAGAAAGTTGGCTTCAACTCATCGCAGCCGGGTACCTTCACTCCTTTATTGCCTATATAACTTCTGTATATTTCTAAATATGACTCATCTCTGTTTTCCCACATTCGTGGAAACAGCATCTTCGATTCTGGTGTATATACGACATCGATACTGTTGCCTTTCACATATCTGTCGCCCATTCTTGCCCAATAATCCTTTTCGACAATATCATAGTCGGCACCGAAGTATTCACCATATATGATCGGCCCCTTAGGGTACTGGTCGCGTCCAAGATAACTCATCAGGGTAAATGGATTGTCCGGCTTGTTCTCATTCATCGGTGTGTTGGTGTTTGAACGAATGATTACAGTCGCATATAATGAAAAGCCGATGATTATGGTTGTGACGCACAGAAGAACGGTGTTGGCCACGATATTTTCATTTTTAAGACTGCGGAACAGACCCCAGAAGAGTCCTGCAAACAGAATGACCATAAAGGCGACAGCTCCACTGTTGAACGGCAGCCTGAAGACATTCACAAAAAGAAGGTCGGTATATGCAGCCGCTTTCGGCAGAAGCGGAATGATACCGAAAAGTATGGCGGCGAGGATAAGACAGGAGATCATGAATATGCCGCAGAGCTCCTTCAATGAATATATGCCGTTTTCGCGGATACGGTAGAAATACATGAACACAATGGCAGGAATACTGAGCAGATTGAGAAGGTGTACTCCGATCGAGAGGCCCATAAGAAGGCATATAAGTACAATCCACCTGTTGGCATGAGGCTGGTCAGCCTCGTCATACCACCTGGTCATTGCCCAGAATGAAACAGCCGTAAATAAAGAGGATAATGAATATACCTCAGCCTCTACGGCTGAGAACCAGAAGGTGTCGCTGAAGCAGTAGGCGAGTGCACCCACTGCTCCCGATCCGCAGATGGTTATAATGTCCGAAACCTGGTACTCCTTTTGTCCGATCAGCCTTCCTGCAAAGAACACAATGGTCAGATACAGAAAGTATATAGTCAATGCCGAGCAGATGGCGCTGAAGGCATTGCTGTCTCTTATACACATCTCCGAGCCCACGAGACCCTAAGACATCTCGTATGCCGTCTTCTGCTTGAAAAGGGGGG
>CANBDZ010000043.1 GCA_947367375.1 uncultured Bacteroidales bacterium
GCGTAGGCCTCAAGCATATGAACCCATGCGGCGCCGCTATCGGAACAGACGTTGTAGACGCATGGAAGAAGGCATATGAGGCAGACAAGGTCAGCATCTTCGGCGGTATCGTTGCTGTGAACCGTGAGGTGAACAAGGAGGTTGCAGAGCTTATGAAGCCTATCTTCCTCGAGATCATCATGGCTCCTAGCTTCACTGACGAGGCTCTTGAGGTTCTTTGCACAAAGAAGAATCTCCGTCTCCTCAAGGTGGATATGAGCAAGGAAGAAGGTGGACACAACATGTATGTCAGCATGAACGGCGGTATCCTCGTACAGGAGCAGGATATCGATACAAAGACTGTTGTAGCCGACATGTGCGTTACAGAGGCTAAGCCTACAGAGGCTCAGCTTACTGACCTCGACTTCGCTTGGAGAATAGTGAAGCACGTAAAGTCAAACGCTATCGTAGTAGTCAAGGATGGCGCGACCCTCGGAGTCGGCGCAGGCCAGATGAACCGTGTAGGTTCTGCAAAGATCGCCCTCGAGCAGGCTTCCGCTGCTCTTGCTGAGGCTGGCAAGGACATCAAGGCAGAAGGCATCGTACTTGGTTCAGACGGTTTCTTCCCATTCGACGACACAGTGACTCTCGCAGCAGAGTACGGCGTGAAGGCTATCGTACAGCCAGGTGGAAGCGTACGTGACGAGGACTCAGTGAAGAAGTCAAACGAGTGCGGCATCACAATGCTCTGCACCGGCATGCGTCACTTCAAGCACTAAAAAGCCATCACCGACCATTAAATATAGTCATCCCCGGCTTGACCGGGGATCTCATATAAAGCCTGTTGCAGAAATTGCAGCAGGCTTTTTTGTAAAAATCATTATATTCGCATAGATAATATTTAACGAATATGAAAAGGTACCTTCTTCTAATCCTGATTGCAGCAATGTCGTTCATTTCCTGCAAGGAACAAGTCAATATCATCAGAACAGATGTCCCTGAGCGTCCGGCAGGACAGGAAAGTGTGCTTGGTCTTACAGCCGAGCCTCTGGAAACTGTCAGAATCGGAATTGTCGGTCTGGGAATGCGTGGCGGCAGTGCTGTGGACCGCTTGAGCTATGTTCCTGACTGTCAGATCACAGCTCTCTGCGATATAGAGCAGGACCGCGTCACGAGAAGTGCGGAAAGATTGATTGCCAAGGGCATTGCAGATGTCCAGACCTACGGAGGTGAGGCTGAATCATGGAGAGGATTGTGCGAAAGCCCTGAGGTGGATCTTGTATATATATGTACAGACTGGAAGAATCACGTTCCGATAGCCCTCTATGCAATGGAATGTGGCAAGCACGTGGCAATCGAAGTCCCGGCTGCAACTACTCTCGATGAGATCTGGGACCTTATCAATATGTCGGAGAAGACCCGCAGACATTGTATGATGTTGGAAAACTGCGTTTACGATTTCTTTGAGATGTCTACTTTGGCAATGGCTCAGGAGGGTGTCTTCGGTGAGGTTATCCATGTAGAAGGAGCCTACCACCACTGTCTTGACCCTTACTGGGACGAGTATTGGGAAAGCTGGAGACTCGAGTACAACAAGGAGCATAGGGGAGACGTCTATCCGACCCACGGAATAGGCCCTGTATGCCAGGCGCTCGGCATTCATCGCGGAGACAGAATGAAGACGCTTGTGTCGATGGACACAAAGCCGTTCAATGGTCCGAAGATATACGAACTCAAGAACGGCGTGCCTTGCCCTGAATTCAAGAATGCCGATCAGACATCGACTCTCATCAGGACAGAAAAGGGCAAGACCATGCTCATTCAGCACGATGTGATGACTCCACGCCCATATGATCGTCTGTATCAGGTAGTTGGAACAGACGGCTATGCTGGAAAGTATCCGATCCAGTTATATTGCCTTCGTGAAAATGCGTCCCTTGAAGAAGGTTACGACGCCCTTGGAATCGAGAAGATCTACTCAGGAGAGGCCTTGAAGGAACTCCAGCAGAAGTACCCTAATCCGCTGATGAATCCGGAGTTCGTGGAGCTTGCCCAAAGCGTAGGAGGTCACGGAGGAATGGACTTCATTATGGATTACAGACTTGTGTACTGCCTGCACAACGGTCTTCCTCTTGACATGGATGTCTATGACCTTGCTGAATGGTGCTGCATAAGCGACCTGTCGCGTCTGTCGCTTGAAAACGGCAATATGCCGGTTGAGGTGCCTGACTTCACCCGCGGTGAATGGGATGTCAAGAAAGGTTTCAGCTACGCCTTCGCATATTAACGGTTAAGGATATGGATTCGTTGAAATATATCGCAGGCCATTTCGGCCTTATCGGAAATATATTGGAGGTCAGCCCTCTTGGCGAGGGCCTTATAAATGACACATATATCGTCCGTACGGACGGAAAGGATGATTACGTCCTCCAGAGAATCAACCATGCCATATTCAAGGATGTCGAGCTTCTTCAGAGGAATATCGAACTTGTGACCTCGCATATACGTGCCCGTCTTGAGGCTTCTGGGGAGAATGATATAGAAAGGAAGGTTCTTGAATTCATCAGACTCAAGGACTCGGACCGTACCTTTTATTATGACGGTTCTTCCTATTGGCGAGTTTCCAGATTCATAAAGGATTCTGTCACAGTCTCAGAGGTGACGCCAGAGTCTTCACGGCAGGCCGGAATTGCTTTCGGAGAATTCCAGGCCATGCTTGCAGACCTGCCTCACCAGTTGGGTGAGACTATCCCGGATTTTCATAATATGGAGTTGAGGGCAAGACAGCTTGCCGAGGCTGTTGAGGCCGACGCAGTCGGAAGGTGCACACAGCCGCAGGTGCAGCAGCTCCTGGTCGAGATGAATGAGAATATGTATGAGATGTGCAAGGCGGAGCGTATGCACAGGGAAGGCCTTCTTCCTAAGCGTATATGCCACTGTGACACAAAGGTAAGCAACATGCTCTATGACAAGGGTGGTAAAGTCCTGTGTGTGATAGATCTTGACACAGTGATGCCGAGCTTTGTGTTCTCAGACTACGGTGATTTCCTTCGTACGGCAGCTAATAAGGTGGCTGAGGACTGTCCCCAGATCGATCAGGTCGAGTTTGATATGGAAGTGTATACAGCCTTCACAGATGGCTACCTTCAGTCTGCTTCCGGTTTCCTGACCGATGTGGAAAAGGACAATCTTCCGTATGCAGTAGCCATGTTCCCATTCATGCAGGCAGTGAGATTCCTTACTGATTATATAAACGGAGATACCTACTACAAGACAGCATACTCAGATCATAATCTTGTGCGTGCCTGCAACCAGATGGCCCTTTTCAGAAGTGTAGTCAGATCTTTGAATCTATAGGGGGGATCAGAAAACCCCGATGATATTAGGTACCACCCTTTCGCCTTCGTGATCGAAGGCCTTGTTGTCGGAAGGGTGATTCAGCACGCCGGTTTCGCTGCTCCATATAGCAGATGATCCGCCTCCGTCCAGGTTGATAGCGTCTGTCAGACCGAGGAAGCTGCATATCAAAGCGGTTTCATATATGCTTGCACCGTCTCCTTTGCCTTTATGCCTGCCGTCGATCACGATCAGGCATATGTTGCCTTCGTTGTCATATCCCATAGCTGTTCTTGGGTGTCTTTTGTCATTGAACGAGTCGGTACCTTTGCCGTTCTCACCGATTTTGGCGAACTCAGGAACAAGAATGGTATCCTCCGATATAAGCATTGGACCTGTCGCCATCACAGAATGCCACTCGTCTGTAATCTCTTGATACTGATCTGGAAGACAACTCTTTATCTGTATTCTCTTACCCCTCTTGTCCTTGAACCCTACGACTCCGTTCACCCTGAATGTCTCTGTGCTGTCGGTCAGACTGAACACTTCGTCTCCGATTCTGAAATACACACAAGGAATCAGCTGCTTCATATTGAAATAGCCTCCGTTTATCGCCATTTCTGCACCTTCTCCGATGGCTGTGCCACTGGTCGTTCCGGCCGATTCGCCAGGAGTGTGTACGAATTTGGTTCTGAACCTTCTGGCAGGATACCTTATCACTGAGATACTCTGCTCAGAATCGAACATGCGTACTCTTGTGTATGCGGCGGTTGCCCCTTTATTCAGTTCTGTAACAGTCCATTCTGCGTTGCAGAAGGCCAGAGAATCGGCTTCCCTCTCAACTGCCATGGCAGCGATCGAGCACAGGAAAAGGATGATCAGGAGTGATGATTTTTTCATATAGGTGTATAATCTTCCGCTAAGATACAAATAAAGCCCGATATATGAATTGTCACGGAAAAATCGTATCTTCGCAAGTCTGTAATAGAAAATAACTAATACATTTATATATATGAAGAAAGTTCTCGTAATTGGCGGCGGCGGCCGTGAGCACGCTATCGTTGACGCTCTCAGCCGTTCTCCGCAGGTTGGAAAGATTTATTGTGCTCCAGGAAATGCCGGCATCGCTCAGCAGGCTGAATGTGTGGCATTGAAGGACACTGATGTTGAAGGCCTTAAGGCTTTCGCTCTTGAGAATGGCATCGACCTCGCAGTAGTAGGTCCGGAAGTGGCTCTTGCTGCAGGAGTTGTAGATGTATTCAAGGCTGCAGGACTCAGAATCTTCGGCCCTTCAAAGGCTGCAGCCACTATTGAGGCCAGCAAGGATTTCGCAAAGCAGCTTATGGCAAAATACAACATCCCGACTGCTGCATTCGAGACTTTTGAGGACTATGATGCAGCTTTGGAGTACGTGAAGAAGGGCTCTTTCCCTGTTGTACTCAAATATGACGGACTTGCAGCAGGAAAGGGTGTGGTTATCCCTGAGACTCTTGAGGAGGCTGAGGAGACATTGAAGGATATGCTCCTTGATGACAAGTTCGGAAAGGGTAAGGTTGTGGTTGAGGAGTTCCTCACAGGACCTGAATTCTCTTTCATGTGCTTTGTTGACGGACTCAATGTCTATCCTATGACACTTTCACAGGACCACAAGCGTGCATACGAGGGTGACAAGGGACCTAACACAGGCGGTATGGGTGCATATTCACCTGTTCCACTCATTACTGACGAGGATCTTGAATTCTCTCTTGAGAAGGTGATGAAGCCGACAGCGGCTGCTATGGTGGCTGAGGGATGTCCGTTTACAGGTGTTCTCTATGGAGGTCTTATGAAGACACCTCAGGGACCGAAGGTCATCGAGTTCAACTGCCGTTTCGGCGATCCTGAGACAGAAGTTGTACTTCCACGTCTGGAGTCAGACATCTACGACATCTTCTCAGCAGTGGCTGACAACACTCCTATGCCTGAGATCGTATGGAAGAAGGAAGTTACAATGGGCTTCGTGATGGCTTCAAAGGGCTATCCAGGAGACTATGAGAAGGGATTCCCTATCGTAATTCCTGCAGAAGTAGAGAAGACTGCCCGCATCTATCATATGGGTACTTCAGTCAAGGATGGCCAGTTCTACACTTCAGGCGGTCGTGTCCTTATGGTAGTAGGCTTCGGAGCAGACCTTCAGGAGGCTCACGACAAGGCTCTTGCAGCAGTTGAATCTATCGAATGTGATAACCTCTTCTATCGTCGCGACATCGGCTGGAGAGTCCTGTAAAGAATAAAATCATGGCAAAGATCATATCAGGAAAAGACCTTTCAGCTCAGCTGAAAGACGAAATGAAGGCGCAGGTAGCGACCTTCCCAGAGAAATACGGACGTGTTCCTCATCTCGTGGTAATCCTTGTAGGAGAGGATCCGGGCAGTGTTTCTTACGTTACCGGCAAGGCAAAGGCATCCGAGTACGTGGGAATCAGAAATACAACTATCCGCAAGCCTGACACAATCTCAGAGGCAGAACTTCTCGGGCTTATCGAGGAACTGAATGCAGATGACACTGTTGACGGAATCCTCGTGCAGCTTCCTCTTCCTAAGCACATCAGCGAGGACAAGGTCATTGCAACCATCGCAAAGGAGAAGGACGTGGACGGTTTCCATCCTCTCAATGTAGCTGCACTCTGGCAGAAGCAGGACTGCATCCTTCCTTGCACACCAAAGGGAATCATCAAGATGCTCAAGGTAGCAGGAGTGGACATCAAGGGCAAGAGAGCTGTAGTAATCGGCCGAAGCAACATCGTTGGTCTTCCTGTGTCTAAGCTTCTTCTTGATGAAAATGCTACAGTGACCATCGCTCACAGCCGTACTGTGGATCTTCCGACAGTTACCCGTAACGCAGAGATCCTTGTGGTTGCAATCGGACGTCCTAAATTCGTGACAGCTGACATGGTGTCTGAAGGAACAGTCGTTATCGACGTGGGAGTGAACCGCGATCCTGAGACAGGAAAGCTTTGCGGTGACGTAGACTACGCTGCAATCGAACCTAAGGCTTCAGTCATCACTCCGGTACCTGGAGGTGTCGGCCCGATGACAATCACCTGCCTGATGGAAAACACAATTGAATGTTTCCTCCGCAAGATGGAGAAATAAAAATAAAAGGACGGCTTAATTGCCGTCCTTTCTGTATCCACCTCCGAGAGCGTGGTACAAGTTGATCACGCTTCGGATTTCTTCATATCTGTCTGATATCTCTGACAGCTCGGCCTGCAGAAGTTTCTGCTGTGCTGTAAGAACTTCAAGATAGTTTGTATTTCCGTGCTTCATCAGGAGCTGTGTATTCCATACGGCAGCCTGGAGATGCACAATCTGTTTCTTGTCTATCTTCACCATGCTCTGGGCTGTCTTGAGGGCTACCAAGGCATCATTCACCTCCACTCCGGCGTCAAGCAGCTTCTGGCGGAACTCGTACAAGGCTATCTTCTGCTGTGCCTCAGCCTTGCGGAGCTGTGCCTTGTTGAGGCCTCGTGCATACAGAGGCTGCATGAGCGACGCACCGAGGTCAGTGATGAATCCACTTGGATCAAATCTCAGGAAACCGTCAAGCTTTACAGTAGGGTAGAACGATGCACGTGCCTGGTTTGTAGCATAGTAAGCCTGCATCAGCTGCAGCTCAGCCTGTCTTACATCAGGTCTGTTGCTGAGGATTTCTGCAGGAAGACCACCTGACAGATGCTCTACGAAGGTCTGATTATCCAGGCTTCCTCTATCAATGATTATAGGTACAATGCCTATCAGTGATGAGAAGGCGTTCTCAGTTTCGAAGATCTTCTTGTGAAGTACATAGACGGAGTTCTGTACATCCAACATATTTGCCTTAGCCTGAAGCACTGCAGCTTCGTTGGTCTTTCCGGCCATCTTCAAGGCCTCAAGTGTGCGGATGTTTTCTTCCCATGTCTTCTGCGTGCGCTGGCTGACAGCAAGTTGTGCATCAAGCATCAGAAGAGTGTAGTAAGTTTCCGCTATAGTTGCAATAAGTTGGGTCTGAACGGCTTGCCTGTAAGCTACACTTTGTTCTACAGCTGCGGCAGCTGATCTCTTTGCATTTGTAAGCTTGCCGAAGATGTCTGCCTCCCACGAGAATGAAGGAGTGAGGCTATAAGACATAGATGATCCGTCTCCTGTCATTGTCGCACCTGTCTCAGCACTTAGTGATGCGCTTGGGAAGAAGGCTCTTCTGGCTGCATGAAGAGATGCCTGAGCCTGCTCTACCTTGAAGCGTGCTATGCTCAAGTCGGTATTGAACGAGATTCCGAGTCTGATCCATTCCTGCAATGTGGTGTCAGCGAAGAATTCTCTCCAAGAGAGCTCTGCGATGGAGCTGCTGTCCTGAAGGTCAGGAAGTCTTCTATAGAGGCTGTCCAGGTAGTGCAGTTTCGGTCTCTCGTATTCCCTGTACATGCTGCAGCTGCTAAAAGACAGGATGGCTGCAGCCACGATGATTATCTTATATATGAGTTTCTGCATAGCTATTCAATTTCAGGGTTCTTCTTTTTAGGCATAACCTTCTCCTCGATGTGCTGGAACACGATGAAGAGCACTGGTACGAGGAGAATGAGTGCAATTGTTCCGATGAGCATACCACCCACTGTTCCTACTCCGATGGAGATGTTTCCGTTTGCACCTACTCCCGTAGCGAACATAAGCGGAAGCATACCGAAGATCATTGTGAGAGCGGTCATAAGGATCGGTCTCAGACGTGACTTGGCTGCTGCCATTGCAGCTGCGGTAATAGTCATTCCCTCTGCTCTCTTCTGTGATGCGAACTCAGTAAGGAGGATTGCAGTCTTGGCAAGAAGTCCGATCAGCATAAGGAGTCCGATCTGGAGGTAAATATTGTTCTCAAGTCCGAACATCCTCGCAAAAAGGAAGCTGCCGGCAATACCGAACGGCACCGAAAGGATGATGACTGCAGGGATGAATATACTTTCGTAAAGAGCGCAGAGGATGAGATATATGAATACAATACATATTACAAATATCACAGCCACTGAGCTTCCGCCTGAAGCCTCCTCACGTGACATACCACCGAACTCGTAGCCATATCCGGCAGGAAGCACCTTGCCAGCTACTTCTCGTACAGCCTGGATTGCCTGTCCCGAGCTGTAACCGTCAGCAGCCTGTCCGTTTACGGAGATGGCTGTGAAAAGGTTGAAACGCGAGATGGACTGCGGTCCGTATATTCTTGTAAGCTTGAGGTACTGGTTGATAGGTGACATCTCACCCTTGTCGTTACGAACGAACATGTTCTGGAGCGACTCAGTGTCCAGACGGTACTCTGGAGCTGCCTGCAGCATTACGCGGTACAGCTTTGAGAATCTGTTCATGTTTGAAGCGTAGCTACCTCCGACATATCCGGCAAGCACACTGAGCACATTGCCTGGAGAAATACCGTTTCTCTTGCACTGCACAGCATCCACTTCAACAAGGTACATAGGGAACTTGGTGTCGAATGAGGTCTTCGCACGGCTCACCTCAGGTCTCTTGTTCAGCTCGATGATGAAGTCGTTTGTGATCTTCTGGAGATCCTCAAGCGTTCCACCCTTCTGGTCCTGTACATAGACCTCGAATCCGCTGCTGGCTCCATAACCAGGGATCATACCTCGAGTGTAGATCATGATGTCGGCTGATGTGATGTCAGAAGTCCTGTCATACATCTCCTGGATTACAGAATCGATGTCATCACCCTTGCCCTTTCTGTCCTTCCAGTCGTGGAGACGGAACACGAAGTTACCGGTTGACGAACCCTGTCCGAACATCTGTCCCCATCCTGTAGTTCTCGAATAGACCTTGATCTGAGGGATCTCCCTGACTCTCTTGTCGATTTCCTCGAGCACCTTCTCTGTCTCGGCGATGTTTGTACCTGGAGGGGTACGTACGTCCATATTGATTGAACCCATATCCTCCTTAGGAACGAGACCTGTCTTGGTTGTGCTCATGAGGTAGTAAAGTCCACCGCAAGCTACCACAAGCAGGAGACCTGTGATCCATCTGTGCTTGAAGAAGAACAGCACGATGTACTTGTATCTTGCCACCATAGCTCCGAATCCTGCATCGAAGGCCTTATGGAATCTCTGTGAGAAGCTTTCCTTCTCTCCTCCATTCTCTTTAGGTGGGTGCATAAGAAGCGCGCACAGAGCAGGGGAGAGAGTGAGCGAGTTGATGAGTGATATACCCACTGCAACCGCCATTGTAAGTCCGAACTGCTTGTAGAACACACCGGTTGTACCTCCCATGAAGCTCACAGGAATGAACACCGCCATGAACACGAATGTTGTCGCGATAAGGGCTGTGGTAAGCTCGCTCATTGCGTCCACTGTAGCCTTGTATGCTGACTTGTAACCTATGTCAAACTTGGCTTGGACTCCCTCCACCACGACAATGGAGTTGTCCACCACCGTACCGATGACCAGCACCAGCGCAAACAAGGTGATCATGTTCAGACTGAAGCCCGCCACCATAAGGAAGGCGAAGGTTCCGAGCAATGACACGATGATCGACAATGTTGGAATGATGGTCGAACGGAAGCTGTGAAGGAAGAGATATACGACCAGAATCACAAGGAGGATAGCTTCAAGGAGTGTCATAAGCACGTTCTTGATAGACTCATCCAGGAAGTCCTTGGTACTCATCAGGTCGACGATCTCCAGGCCCTTAGGCAGATCCTTGCGGATCTCCTCCACCACCTTGTCGATCTCTACGATGATCTCGTTTGCATTTGAGCCTGAAGTCTGTGAGATGGTAAGGGTAGTTCCGGGATGTCCGTTCACACGGCCTGAATAATCATAGCTTCTCTCACCAAGCTCGATGGTTGCCACATCTTTAAGGCGGAGAACTGTACCGTTGCTTTCCGCACGGATGACCATATTCTCATAGTCGGTCACATCCTCATAGCGTCCGCGGTACTTAAGTACATATCGGAATGTGTTCTCAGACTCGGCGCCAAGGGTTCCTGTAGGAGCCTCAAGGTTCTGTTCTGCCAACACAGTCGAGATGTCAGACGGCATAAGTCCGTACTTAGCCATCTTACCTGGATCCAGCCATATACGGAGTGAGTAGTCACCGCCTCGAACATCCACCTCTCCGACTCCCGCTACTCGCGAAAGTCTCGGCTCGATGTTGATCTTAAGATAGTTGACGATGAACTTTCTGTCGAATGAATTGTCCGGACTATAGACCGCAAGAGCCTTGATGGTACTTGTCTGTCTCTTCTTTACGGTCACACCGCTCTTAGTCACCTCAGCTGGCAGAAGGCTTTGTGCAGACGCGATACGGTTCTGCACATTGACCATCGCCATGTCTCCGTCAGTACCCTGACGGAAATATATCTGTATGCTCGCAGAACCTGAGTTAGTCGCAGACGACACCATATACATCATGTCCTCTACGCCGTTGATCGCCTCCTCGAGAGGCACGAGCACACTCTTCTGTACTGTTTCAGCATTTGCTCCTGCATATGCTGCTGATACGCTGACCGTCGGCGGAGCGATTTCCGGGAACTGCTCGATCGGAAGTCCCACGAGGCCCAACAATCCCAGCAGGACAATGATGACAGAGATTACTCCGGAAAATATAGGACGGTCGATGAATGTCTTTACGTTCATTATTCCTGACCCTCCATTGATTTGCTCTTGATTACAGTTCCTTCCTTGATGAGACCTGCACCTTCGGCTACGATGACGTCTCCGACTTCAAGTCCGCTTACAACGATGTACTCCTTACCGTTGTTCTGAGGCGCTACCTGGATCTCAGTAGCCGATGCCTTTCCATCAACTACCTTGTACACGAAGATACGGTCCTGAAGCTCGTATGTTGCAGTCTGCGGAATAGCCATACAGCCTGTAAGTGTAGTAGGGATGATGATAGTGCCGCTACCTCCGTTGCGGAGAAGGTGGTTACGGTTGTTGAACACGGCTCTGATGCTGACTGCACCTGTAGTCTCACTGATGGTTCCGCTGATTGCATTGATCTTTCCTGTGTGCTCATAGGAATCACCGTTGCTCATGATAAGCTCCACCTCTGGCATCTGTCTCATTGCGTTATCAAGCGAACCGTACTGCTGGATCATGTCAAGCATCTGGTTTTCTGCCATTGAGAAGTATGCATAGACACGGCTGTCATCAGACACTGTCACAAGTGGCTGTGCTATGCTGCTGCTTACCAATGCGCCCACGCGGTATGGAATCATACTAGCTACTCCGTTTACAGGAGAACGAACTTCTGTATATGAAAGGTTGTTGCTTGCATTCACCTCCTCAGCCTTGCACAAAGCAAGTCTTGCTTCTGCCTCTGTGAGGTTGTTCTGTGCAGTCATAAGATCGAATTCAGAGATCACATCCTGCTCGAACAGGCCCTTGTTACTCTCAAGAATGAGCTGGGCTGTAGAAAGATTTGCCTCAGCGCTCTTTACATTTGCAATGGCGATCTCGTATGCTGCCTTATAAGGAGTCTGGTCTATCACAAAGAGGACCTGACCCTTCTTTACACTCTCTCCTTCCTCGATAAGGATGTCTGTAATCATACCTCCTACCTGTGGACGGATCTCCACAGTCTGCACTCCGCTGATTGCAGCAGAATAGCCGGTAGTCAATGTCCTGTCAGTAAGTCCGACAGTAAAAGTCTCATAGTAAGTGTCTTCTTTTGGAGCGCTCTGAGAACCCTCCTTGCACGCGGTTGCAATAAGACCGCAAAGCACGAAAAGTGTTGGGAGAAAGTGTTTCATTGTCTTAATTTAAGCGTTGATGAAAATGATTGTATACAAACTACAAAGATACTTTGAATCATCCAATTAAGCAATATGAAAACCCGCTGCAACCGTGAGGAGACAGCGGGTTTTATAGATATAAAAAAGGAGACGCTTAGCGCCTCCTTTTTATATATTAGAGATCTGCAAGATTCTTCTGCATGTCTGTTGCTGGAGCAACGAGAATCTCCTGGAACTCCTTCTGGCCTGTACCGGCTGGGATAGGGTGTCCGCAGATGACATTCTCCTTAAGACCCTCGAGGGTGTCGACGCGGCCTCTGATAGCGGCCTCGCTGAGTACCTTTGTAGTCTCCTGGAATGATGCAGCTGAGATGAAGCTGTTTGTCTTCAGCGCAGCTCTTGTGATACCCTGGAGAACCTGGCTTGCAGTTGCAGGCTTAGCCTCGCGAAGTACCATCATCTTAATACCCTGTCTCTCGAGTGAAGCGTTCTCACCTCTCATCTCTCTTGCAGTGATGATGTCGCCTTCCTCGTAGAGCTCTGAATCACCCTTGTCCATAACGAAGTACTTTCCGTAGATAGCATCGTTAGTGTCCATGAACAACCACTTGTCCACGAGCTCCTCTGGGAGGAATTCAGTGTCACCTGGATCGTTGATCTGAACCTTTCTCATCATCTGGCGTACAATGATCTCGAAGTGCTTGTCGTTGATCTTTACACCCTGGAGGCGGTATACCTCCTGGATCTCGTTCACGATGTACTCCTGAACCTTGATAGGACCGAGAACTGAGAGAATGTCAGTAGGTGAAACAGCACCGTCAGAAAGTCTTGTACCTGCCTTTACGTAGTCATTCTCCTGAACGAGGATCTGCTTTGTAAGAGGAACGAGGTAGTGCTTCTCTGCACCGCTTCTGTTCTTGATGATGATCTCACGGTTACCTCTCTTGATCTTACCCATGATAACCTCACCGTTGATCTCTGATACGATCGCTGGGTTAGATGGGTTACGTGCCTCGAAGAGCTCTGTAACTCGTGGGAGACCTCCGGTGATGTCGGATGCCTTACCGATAGCACGTGGGATCTTGATGATGATGTCACCGACCTTCACATCCTGACCGTCCTCTACCATTACGTGAGCACCTACAGGGAGGTTGTAATGCTTGAGGCTCTCTCCGAGCTCGTCAACGATCACGATAGTAGGGTTCTTTGACTTGTCACGTGACTCGATGATGACCTTGTCTCTGTTGAGTGAGTACTCGTCAGCCATCTCCTCGCGGAATGTCACACCGTCGATCATGCTGTCAAAGCGTACCTTACCGGCAGCCTCGATGATGGTGATAGCGTTATATGCATCCCATTCGCAGATGAGGTCACCCTTCTTGACTGCGTCGCCGTCCTTCTTGTAGAGGATAGAACCGTAAGGAACGTCGTACTGTGAGTAAGTGATACCAGTGTTCTCGTCAACGATACGTACCTCAGTAGTACGGCTGACAACAACCTCCTGAACACCCTCGTCAGTAACTCTCTCGATGGTTCTGAGCTCCTCGTATTCGAGCTTACCGTTATATTTTGATGTGATAGAGTTCTCAGAAGCTGTACTTGATGCTGTACCTCCGACGTGGAATGTACGGAGTGTAAGCTGAGTACCTGGCTCACCGATAGACTGTGCAGCGATTACGCCGACAACCTCTCCCTTCTCGACCATACGGCCTGATGCGAGGTTACGTCCGTAACATTTTGCGCAGACACCCTTGCGAGACTCACAAGTGAGAACCGAACGGATCTCAACCTGCTCGATAGGGAGTGACTCGATGAGGTTAGCGATGTCCTCTGTAATCTCTTCACCTGCAGGGATGATGAGCTCACCTGTGAGAGGGTTGAATACGTCGTGTACTGAAGTACGTCCGAGGATTCTCTCTCCGAGTGACTCTACAATCTCATCCTTGCTCTTGATTGCAGTTGCAATAAGACCTCTGAGTGTACCGCAGTCTTCCTCGTTGATGATCACATCATGTGAAACGTCTACGAGACGACGTGTAAGGTAACCTGCATCGGCAGTCTTCAACGCTGTATCGGCAAGACCCTTACGCGCACCGTGAGTAGAGATGAAGTACTCGAGCACCGACATACCCTCCTTGAGGTTCGAGATGATCGGGTTCTCGATAATCTCCGCTCCCTGACCACCGGACTTCTGAGGCTTCGCCATCAAACCACGCATACCGCAAAGCTGCTTGATCTGCGCTGTCGAACCACGGGCTCCAGAGTCGAGCATCATGTATACAGGGTTGAATCCCTGCTGATCGCTTGAGATCTGCTTCTCCACGATGCCAGTGATCTTGTTGTCGATAGAAGACCAAAGGTCGATCACCTTGTTGTAACGCTCGTTGTTTGTGATGAAACCCATTGCGAAGTTAGCCTTGATCGACTCAACGGTGTTGTAACCGTTCTCGATGAGCTCTTTCTTCTCCTGTGGGATGATCACGTCGCCGAGGTTGAATGAAAGTCCACCCTTGAACGCCATTGTGTAACCGAGATCCTTGATGTCGTCAAGGAAGAGGGCTGTACGTGCAACTCCGGTGTACTTGATCACGTTAGAAATGATCTTTCTAAGTGACTTCTTACCGAGGACCTCATTGATATATGGTACATTCTGAGGTACGAGCTGGTTAACGATGATTCTACCTGGAGTAGTCTGAACCATCTCTGTACCTGCCTCAGGATTGTTCTTATCCTTAGGAAGTCTTACCTTGATGCTTGCGTGGATGTCGATCACCTTCTCGTTGAGAGCGATGATTACTTCCTCTGGTCCGTAGAAGCTCATGCCTTCTCCCTTCACACCTGGTCTAGCCTTGGTGATGTAGTACAGACCGAGCACCATGTCCTGTGAAGGGACGGTGATAGGTGTACCGTTTGCAGGGTTCAAGATGTTGTGTGAACCGAGCATGAGGAGCTGAGCCTCGAGGATCGCTGCGTTACCGAGTGGAAGGTGAACCGCCATCTGGTCACCGTCGAAGTCGGCGTTGAACGCAGTACATGCAAGTGGGTGAAGCTGGATTGCCTTACCCTCGATCATCTTAGGCTGGAATGCCTGGATACCGAGACGGTGGAGTGTAGGGGCACGGTTGAGAAGAACCGGATGACCCTTCATCACGTTCTCGAGGATATCCCAGATCACTGCATCCTTCCTGTCGACGATCTTCTTTGCTGACTTCACGGTCTTTACGATGCCGCGCTCGATCAGCTTCCTGATGATGAACGGCTTGTAAAGCTCTGCAGCCATGAATTTTGGAAGACCGCACTCATGCATCTTGAGCTCAGGACCTACGACGATAACCGAACGTGCTGAATAGTCGACACGCTTACCGAGGAGGTTCTGACGGAAACGTCCCTGCTTACCCTTGAGTGAGTCAGAAAGAGACTTGAGGGTTCTGTTAGCCTCGCTCTTTACTGCATTTGACTTCTTAGAGTTGTCGAAAAGTGAGTCAACAGCCTCCTGGAGCATACGCTTCTCGTTTCTGAGGATCACCTCAGGAGCCTTGATCTCGATGAGTCTCTTAAGACGGTTGTTACGGATGATAACTCTTCTGTAGAGATCATTGAGGTCAGATGTTGCAAAACGACCTCCATCGAGTGGAACGAGAGGGCGGAGATCAGGTGGAATCACAGGGATGACCTTGAGGATCATCCACTCAGGACGGTTGATGCCCTTTGAATCCTGGAACCACTTTACGATGCTGAGTCTCTTGAGAGCCTCAGCCTTTCTCTGCTGAGAAGTCTCCTTGAGCATCTTCTGGCGAAGCTCCTTAGCGAGCTCGTCTACGTCGATGTCCTTGAGGAGTTCGTAAATAGCCTCAGCACCCATTCCTGCAACGAACTTGTCAGGATCGTCAGCCGGCATATTGTACTGCTCAGGATGCTCTGCGTAGAACTCAAGGTACTCGTCCTCAGAGATAAGCTCCTGCTTTGCAAATCCAGATGTACCAGGCTTGATGACGATATACTTCTCGTAGTATATTACCGATTCGAGCTTCTTGGCAGCGATGCCGAGAAGAGCTGCGATCTTGTTAGGTGCAGACTTGAAGTACCAGATGTGAGCTACAGGGACAGTGAGTTCGATGTGACCCATTCTCTCCCTACGTACCTTCTTCTCAGTAACCTCAACACCGCAACGGTCGCAGACAATACCACGATAGCGGATTCTCTTATACTTACCGCAGTGGCACTCGTAGTCCTTTGTAGGACCAAAGATCTTCTCGCAGAAGAGACCGTCTCTCTCAGGCTTGTAGGTCCTGTAGTTGACGGTTTCAGGCTTCAATACCTCTCCAGAAGACCTTTCCTTGATGTCTTCTGGAGAAGCAAGAGC
>CANBDZ010000044.1 GCA_947367375.1 uncultured Bacteroidales bacterium
GCAAAGAGGATGATGGGAGCATCGATATTGCGAGTCTTAACCGACAGCGCAAGCGAGTCGCCCAAGAAGTCTGCTATTTCCTGTACCTCCTTAGTTGTGTAGTAGTGTGCCAGGATAACGGCATTCTTCTCCTTCTTGAGTTGCTCTATGCGTTCTATAATCTGATCTTTTGTCATAGAGTTGGTTCTATTACTCGACCTGAATGTTCATACTGATATCCATACCTTTAACAGTATGTGTAAGTGCACCGACGCTGATATAATCAACACCTGTTGCTGCGACCTCTTTCAAACGAGGAATGCTCATATTTCCCGAAGCCTCAGTCTTGATACTCTTATCGGCAGCATTGATAATTTTGACAGCCTCGGTCATTGTCTGGGTATCCATATTGTCGAGCATAATGATATCTGCACCAGCTGCGATAGCCTGATGTACCTCGTCGAGGTTTGTTGTCTCAACCTCAATCTTAATGCCCTCGGCAATTCGTGAGCGTACCTGCTCTACGGCCTTTGCGATGCCGCCTGCCATCTTGATGTGATTGTCCTTGATCATGGCCATGTCGTACAGACCCATTCTGTGGTTGGTTCCGCCTCCGTGCTTGACTGCCATCTTGTCGAGGACCCTGAGTCCAGGGGCTGTCTTGCGGGTGTCCAGAAGCTGTGTGTGAGTACCTGCAAGCTCCTTGACATATTTGGCTGTTTCTGTAGCAATGCCGCACATTCTCTGGAAGATATTGAGGGAGAGTCTCTCGCCCCTCAGAAGGGTAGGGTAGGTGGCCTCGATCTTGAGGATCACGTCACCTTTCTTCACATGGTCGCCGTTTTTGAAATAAGGAGTGAATACCACGTCATCCTGAAAACGGTCATATACCATCTTAACGATTTCAAGACCGGAGATCACGCCGTCCTGCTTTGCGGTCATTGTTGCGGTAGCTGTCATTGACTCAGGGATAATGGACTCTGTGGTGATGTCGCCTGTGTTGATGTCCTCCTCTATGCCGAGATCGATCAGCTTGTTGATGAGATTTTCGTACTGCATTGTCTTATAGTTTAAATATTAGAATTCAAAATATCCAGCGTTAACCGGAGCTGTTGATATAGGATGACCTTTCTGCTGGACTGAGTGCAGAACGAAATCCTCATCCGCACAAGGGTAGTCCTCCCTGTAATGTCCTCCTCTGCTTTCCTTTCTCATGAGGGCGGGTTCCATTATAAGTCTGGCAACTCTTATCAGTCGTCTTGCCGCCTCTATATGGTATTCGTGCATTCCCTTCTCCATGTCATCCAGACGTGCGGCCAGCATGTCTAGAGAGGCAAGGCCTTCGGTGAGAGTCTTCTCTGTCCTTATGATTCCCGCACATCTGTTCATCAGTTCTGCAACCTCATTCCGTATTGCTACATAGAGTCCGGCGTTGTCCGGATCCTTCATATAGCGTTTTTCAAATTCCGGGAACTCGGCTATGTCTCCGACCCTCACGCTGTCTTCCACGGCACGGCTGGCAAATACGAGGCATTCTATCAGGGAGTTGGATGCAAGACGGTTCGCACCCATGATGCCTGTGGCCGACACCTCGCCGCAGGTGTAGAGACGCTTGACGTCTGTCATTCCATTGCTGTTTGACAGGATGCCACCAACAGAATAATGGGCAGCAGGGGCTACCGGTATCTCGTCTGTCAGATCATAACCGTAGTCCCTGCATTTTTCCAGAATTGCAGGGAAACGTTTCCTTATCATCTCGCTGTCAAGATGCTTCAGGGAAAGCCTGACGTATGGCATCTTGTCGGATTGCATCTGCTTGTATATTGAACGTGCTACGATGTCTCTGGGCGCAAGCTCCGCCAGCTCATGTATAGGTACCATGAAGCGCTTGCCGGACTTGTCGAGTAGATGTGCCTTCTCACCGCGGACAGCTTCGCTTATAAGGAATGCCTTCGGGGAGTCCTTGAGGTATAGTCCTGAAGGGTGGAACTGTATGAACTCCATATCCATTATACGGCAGCCTGCATTGTATGCTACCGCAAGTCCGTCTCCGACGGTGGTCTGCGGATTGGTAGTTCGTGAATAGATTGCTGATGTTCCTCCGGATGTCAGGAAGACATGGCTGGCATACATCAGTACCTCTTCGCCTCGATCCTTGTCAGTCAGGAGGGGATTCTCGCTCCAGCATCTAATGCCGAAGCACTCGTTGTCCTTTACAAGAAGATCAAGAAGGGTTGTGTTTTCATAGATCTCTATGTTCTCCTGTTCAAGGACCTTGGAGATTGTAAACTCCGTTATCCATCTTCCTGTGGAGTCGCCTCCTGCGTGAAGTATTCGTCTTTTATGGTGTCCGCCTTCAAGTCCGAGTGACAGCATGCCGTTCTTGGAATCGAATTTCATGCCTTCTGCAATTATCTCCTCGATTCTGTGCGGACCTTCGTTTACAAGTATGTCAACCGCGGATTCTTCACACAGGCCTCGACCTGCAATGAGGGTATCATCCTTGTGTATTTCCGGAGCATCATCCTTGGATGTGACTGCAGCTATACCGCCTTGCGCATTGAATGAGTTACTGTATCTCACTAGTGCCTTGGTGATTATCGCCACTCTTCCTTTCGAAGATGCCTTCCACGCCGTGTAGAGTCCTGCAAGACCGCTACCGACTATGATATAATCAAACTTATGCATTATAGTAGAGCTGATAAAACAGAGGGCAAATTTAATGGATTTTTCAAAGTAAAATCATAAATCACTTAATTTTATGTCAAATAAGGATACTTCAGTTAAGGATTTTGAAAGAAGTGTCGTGATTGAAACAAAAGAATAGACGGTCAGTTCAGCCCGTCTATTCTTCTCAAGTCTTATCGTCGTGTCATTACGGTCTCAGTCCGCTTCCGCCCTGAAGGGTTATTGTCTCACCTGTGACAAAGTGTGCGTCCTCAGAAGCCAGGAATACGCATACTCTTCCGATATCATCCTTCGGATCTGCAAAATGTCCCAGAGGGATCCCATGTATAGTCTTTTCGTACAGTTCAGGATATTCCGCCTTCCACTGCTGAAGGCTTTCTGTCATAGCGAGAGGACATACCACGTTTACCCTTACTTCGTAAGGCCCCCATTCCGATGCGGCTACTCTTGAAAGTCCTCTGATACCCTCCTTGGCTGCCGCATATGAAGCCTGACCAAGCTTGCCGAACAATCCGGCTCCGGAAGCGAAGTTGATAACCGATCCGTGGGTCTTCTCTAAATACGGGAAGCATTCCTTCATGTAGAAGAAGGTTGCGTACAGTCCGGAATAGATTGCCAGGTCAAAGTCTTCCCTCGTATGGTCAACCAGGGAAAGACCTGATTTTGATACCTGTGCGTTGTTGACAAGTGTATTGATCTTGCCGAACTTCTCTACGGTCTGTGATACTACTGACTTTATTGCCTCTTCGTCAGCTCCGTCTGCAACAATCGGTAAGACTTCAATTCCATATCTGTCTTCCAGCTCGTGCTTAGCTTTGATCAGTCTGGCCTCCGTACGGCCTGTTATGACCAGATTCGATCCTTCTTCGGCGAAAGCCTCAGCGAGGCCATAGCCGATACCTTTTCCTCCACCAGTGATGATGGTGACATTTCCATTAAGTCGTTTCATTATGAATTAAGTTTATCCCAATGGGGATTTGTTAACTATATATGCAACAAAAAGCATGCAAATTTAGTTTTTTATGTCATCCGTTATTCACTTGATGTCATAATAATGCACAGTGGTTTCGCTTTGTAAAAATGCATCGCAATCTTATTGAATTATGCAAAAAACATCTTATTTTTGCTAGAGATGTGAACCATTGCATCATATCAGCCATGAAAAGACTTACTGTTATCGGCATCGCTGTCATCATGTCAGTGATGTCCCTGCAGGCTCAGATCATCGAGGAGAGGCAGCAGGCCGACACCTCTTCCGTCAAAGCCCGCACCGCTGTCGTCGAAGGCGACAGGATGAACCGAGGAATTCCCGAAACGCCCCTCAAGTCCCTCAGCGGACAGGTGGCCGGTGTGAATGTTTCAACAGATGGCTCTGAGCGGATGGCCATGCTTAACAGTGTGCGAGTCCGAGGTACTTAACCATAATCTGCTATGTCTGTCTTTATCTGGCTGACACATTTCGTGCAATCAGTCTGAAAAGCCATGTGATATACCTGTAAAACGGTACCATTATGGTGTCGAATCCACCTATTACTTTTTCATGCTTGCCTCTTGCAATCGCTTTTATTGCAATCTTAGCACATTTGTTTACATCATACCCATTTGCCTGTCCTGGATCCATTATTCCTGTAGGTTTACCATTTCCGTCAAGTGCATTTTTCGATACGTCGGTATGTATTCGGCCTGGGATGAGTATTGTAGTCTTAATCTGAGGGTATTCAAGAGCGATAGTCTCATAGAATCCGTGTATTGCATGTTTGGAAGCGCAGTATGCAGATCTGACAGGAAATCCGAATACGCCTGATACCGATGAGACGACTGCAATGTGCACACCTCGTTTCAGGAACATATCTTTTAGTGACTTGACAAGGTATATTCCGCCAAAATAATTAACTTCCATTAGTCTTCTGTCAACACTCATGTCTGTTTCAAGTGTCAGTGACCTTTGAGAAATGCCTGCATTTAACAGAAGGAAATCAATCTCATGTCCCTCGGTATATATCCAGTTGACAAGTGCGTCTATAGTTTCCTGTTTTTCCATATCCACAGCATGGCAATATGCCTTTACACCATACTTCATGCATTTATTTCTCACGGTTTCTAGAGAAGCTGTGTTTCGTCCAGTCAGAATCACATCTGCACCTTTCATTGCATACTGATATGCCATTGCTTCTCCGATACCTGAACCTCCGCCTGTTACGAGAACTTTCTTGCCTTTAAAATCTTTCATTTAGCTGACGTATTAAATTATTTTTCTACAAAGTTACTCACTTTTCTAAAAATTACCTTACTTTTGCAACGAAAAAGTAAACGCGTATACTATATATTGGTTTACTTTATTGTTAGTCATTAAAACAAATTTATATGGAGTCATTTATGATTTCTGGAATCCAACAGATAGGTGTCGGTACAGTTGACTTCAGAAAGTCATGGAACTGGTACATCGATATGTTTGGAATCGATATTAGAATTCTTGAAGACGATACAGTAGCAGAAAGAATGCTGCCATATACTGGTGGAAAACCTCAGAAACGTCATGCCTGTATAGCTGTAAACCTTCAGGGTGGAGGTGGATTCGAGATATGGCAGTACTCGGATCGTAAACCTGAGCCATGTCCTTTTGAAATAGCTGTTGGAGATCTTGGCATATTCGCGGCCAAACTCAAATGCCGCGACGTCCTATCTTTCCATAAGCACATCTCAGCTAAGTGGAACAGTTGTACCGAACCTGAAATGCTTCCGGATGGAAGTCCATGTTTCTATGTAAAGGATCTATACGGCAACACTTTTCAGATAATAGAAAACAAAGAGGTCTTTATCGAACAACATCGCCTAACCGGAGGAATGGCAGGAGCTGTTATCGGTGTCACAGACATGGAACGTTCGCTCCGTTTTTATAAAGAGGTGCTAGGTTATGATACTGTGAAATGTGATTTCACAGGACCTTATAGCAACCATGACATTATGCCGGAAGCTCGAAAGCGTTGCAGAAGAGTAATATTGACTGCACCTAAGCGAAAAGGTGCCTTTGCTGAGTTGTTCGGATATTCCGAAATAGAACTCGTGCAGGCCTTGGAACATACGCCACGAAAAATATATGGGGGACGTTACTGGGGAGACCCTGGCTTCATACAGATATGCTTCGACGTAACAGGAATGGATGCTATGAAGAAGTTCTGTGCAGAAAAGGGACATCCTTTCACAGTCGACAGTTGTCCTGACGGAGAGACATTTGATATGGGTGATGCTTCAGGCAGATTCGCATATATTGAAGATCCTGACGGAACATTGGTGGAACTTGTTGAAACAGGGAAGGTCCCGATTGTAAAAAAGCTGGGATTCGGCATTGATATGACAAAAAGAAATCCATCTAAGCCTCTTCCTAAAATCCTATTCAGGCTTATGGGCCTTGTAATGAAAGAAAAGATGAAATAGAATCACATAAAACCAAACCATATGTTTACAGACATTTTTGAACGAATAAGAAAATCAACCGGTGGACCTATTGGTCAGTACCGTGAAAAAGCAGAAGGATATTTTGCATTTCCACACCTCGAAGGGGAATTAGGTCCAAACATGAGGTTCAATGGTCAGGATGTCCTCTGCTGGAGCCTCAATAACTATCTTGGACTTGCAAATCATCCTGAAATCCGTAAGATAGATGCAGAAGCTGCCGCCAAATGGGGTCTTGCTTATCCTATGGGCAGCCGAATGATGACAGGCCAGACACACCTGCACGAAGAGCTTGAACGCCGTCTTGCTGCTTTCGAGAAGAAAGAGGCTGCTTTTGAGTTTAATTTCGGATATCAGGGCATCGTATCTACAATTGACGCGCTTGTAAACCGACATGACGTTATCGTTTATGACGCAGAAGATCACGCGTGCCTCCTTGACGGTATCCGTTTACATGTAGGAAGCAAATACAAGTTCCGTCATAATGATATTAAAGACTGCGAAAGAGTTGTTGCAAAGGCCTGCGAAGAGGCAGATAAGAACGGTGGAGGTGTACTCCTTATTACAGAGGGAGTCTTCGGTATGACAGGTGCCTTGGGAATACTTGATCAGATTGCCGCACTCAAGAAGAAATACAATTTCCGAATCATGATTGACGATGCTCACGGATTCGGTGTCATGGGTGAGCATGGACGAGGAACCTCCGAGCACTTCGGAGTGATGGACGAGATTGATATCTACATCGGAGCATATGCTAAGTCAATGGCAATCATCGGAGGCTTTGTTGCCGCTGACAAGGATATCATAGACTACCTGAAATATAACATGCGCTCACAGATATACGCAAAATCACTTCCTATGCCTATCGTGGAGGGATGCCTCAAAAGGCTGGATATCATAGATAGTCCAGAGGGTGATGCGCTCCGTGCTCAGCTATGGAAGGTTACTAGAAGTCTACAGAAAGGTTTCCGAGAGTTAGGTTTTGATATAGGGCCAGCAGAGGCATGCGTCACACCAGTCCATGTGAAAGCAGGTGTGAATTCTGCAGCAAATATCGCCGTTGCCCTACGTGAGGAGTATCACATCTTCTGTTCAGTTGTAATCTACCCGGTAATTCCTCCTGGAATGGTGATCTTCCGCATAATCCCTACTGCTGCCCACTCGATGGAAGATGTTGAAAGAACTCTTGCTGCCTTCAAGGATATGAAGGAAAGGCTTGATAGGGGAGAGTTTGACAAGGAGATGCCAAATATGTCTATACTAAAAGCCGAGCGATGAAATTCAAGCAGACCAAATATCATCTTATTAATGTGGCTGATGGACGGGAATTTGAAGATTCTGGCTGGACTCTAGCAGATCCCGAGTCAGAATCTCCTTCTCTTGTCCGTGCAGTATACGAGAATAAACTTTTTACTCCGAGAGAAGATCTAGACGGAATTTATCGATACGCGGGGTGGATGCCCGTAAAGAGGATACTCAAGAACTCATCCGCACCTGTGACTTATAAGTCAAAAGGTCTTGCATCCTTCCTAGGCCTGGAAAACCTTTATATTACTTTTTCGGGTTGGAATCCTAAAATTGGTGCTAAGATGCGTACATGTTCGTTCAAGGAGACAGAGGCGTATAGTATCCTTGCGAGGATGGAAGCATATGAGAGACGCATTCTCGTTGTTCAGTCAGCAGGAAATACAGCTAGAGCGTTCGCTCAGGTATGCTCGGATAATCGTATCCCGGTTGTTATATGTGTGCCTCAGGATAATCTGCATGACCTGTGGTTCCGTAAGCCTTTGCGTAAATGTGTGAAACTTGTCGCAGTACCACATGGATGCGACTATTACGATGCGATATCATTAGGAGAGAAGCTTTCTACCGATCCGGGATTTCTGCTGGAAGGTGGAGCGAAGAATATAGCCAGACGAGATGGAATGGGAACTACCATACTGAGCTGTGTGGAACAGATGGGACGTATACCGGATGCTTATTTCCAGGCAGTAGGTTCAGGAACAGGCGCAATTGCGGCTTGGGAGAACGCGTGCCGACTCGCTGATGATGGACGCTTTGGTCCGAACAAGATGCGTGTATATGTAGCTCAGAATGCACCATTTACACTTATGTATGATGCATGGAAGGCCGGTACGCGAGAATTGCCTCAAATGACCCCTGAGGAAGGCAGAGGAAAGTCAGAAAGGATTCTGGCAACAGTTCTATCAAATAGGAAACCTCCATACAGTATAGCAGGCGGACTCTATGATGTGCTGAAGGAAAGTAACGGAGACTTTTTCCTTGCGACTAACAACGATATATTCTACTGGCTTCTTCAATTCCGCAACAAGGAGGGATATGAACTTCTTCCAGCCGCATGTGTAGCTGTTGCAGCCCTTGCCCAGGCTGTCAGTGACGGTAAAGTGAAAAAGGATGACTATATAATGCTGAACTGTACGGGAGGAGGAACCTTGGGAGCAATGTCGAAAGGATTTGTACACAAGGAACCGGATCTGATCCTCTCCCCAGACCTTCCGGCAGAGGAGGTGATCAAGGCGGTCAAGAATCTGTTTTAATCCTCTGAACCGGATATGTTCATGTTCAGGCTGAGTTTGCGCAAGGTGGTAAGAAATGTTCTGAGTTCATCTTCAGAAATCCCTTCAAGCATTTTGTCGAGAATGGATATGCCCTTCTGTTTTGCATCTGCCTTAAGCTTCTCAGCCTGTTCTGTCAGCACAAGAGTATTCGATCTTCGGTCACTGGTGTTCTGACGACGCACGACGAATCCTTTACGCTCTATTGCATCCACAAGTCTCGTAACTGAGTTCTTGTCTTTATGCATCTGGTCGGCAAGTTCCTGTTGTGACATCTCTCCCTGATTCCAGAGAAGATCAATAAGCATGAACTGTTCCGGCGTAAGTGGAACGTCCTGCTGCCTTAACATGGTGGCGATATATTGCTTGAGTCTGCATCCTGTAAGATGAAGTTCGACTGTGACTTCTTTAGATAGTAACATGATGAGATAGTATTAATGTTTTACAAAAATATAAAAACAATGAAAAATTCCATATCAAATCTTTGGAAAAAGGAAGATTGGTTGGCCGTTTGGATAGGCTTTATTATAATCACTGTCGCTACAGTGGCAGTCCTTACCGGAACATTCGAGTTTAGTGCAGCAAAATTTACAACATGGCATCTTTGGGAAGACGTCGCCGAGAAGAAGATGCTTTTCAGTCAGTTTACCGCCGCATTCTGGTTCAGACTGCTTCGTACCTTTGTAGTGCTTGGTGTCTTGTTCACTGCAGGGGTGAAACTTCAGGGAGGAAAGATAAAGGAATATATACCTGCTTTTGCTGCACTGTTTGTCCTTGCCATAGTGGTACGCTTGATAAGTGCTGAGTTTACTTTAAATCGTTATCTGGAATGGGCGTTCTGGGCTCTTATCGTAGGTCTGTTGATCTCTAATACAGTAGGTGTGCCGACATGGCTCAGACCTGCTATCCGTACGGAATTCTATATAAAGACTGGACTTGTGGTAATGGGATTCAGCGTTCTTTTCAGTAATATAGCCAAGTTCGGCCTCTACGGACTTGGAATTGCGTGGGGAGTAACGCCTATAGTGATAATCTTCATGTGGTGGTTTGGAACAAAGGTTCTTAAGATCGATAACAAGCCTCTGGTCATTACGATTGCATCAGCGACATCTGTATGCGGAACAAGTGCAGCAATTGCTACTGGAGCAGCTGCAGGGGCTAGAAAGAACGATCTTGGAATAGCGATTTCCATATCTATCATCTTCACTATACTCATGATGGTTTTCGAGCCTGTCATTATAAAGGCAGTAGGCATGAATGAGCTGATGGGCGGTGCGCTGATCGGAGGTACAGTTGATTCTACCGGTGCAGTAGTGCTGGCAGGAAATGCTCTGGGACCAGAAGGAGAGCAGGCTGCTGTATTGGTGAAGAGTATCCAGAACATTCTCATTGGATTCATTGCTTTCTTTGTGGCTCTTTTCTTTGCAACAAGAGTGGAGAAAAATTCAGATAAAAGGGTAGGTGCAGGAGAGATATGGACTAGATTCCCGAAATTCATCATAGGATTCTTTGTTGCATCAATAGTTGCATCGTTTATAATTCAGCCTGTTGCAGGCAGTGCTGACGTAAAGGCTATTAACGCAGTGCTTGACCAGTATAAGAACTGGGCATTTGTCCTGGCATTTACAAGTATTGGTCTGGATACAAATTTCCGTGAGATAGGAAAGCAGCTTCATGGTGGTAAAGTACTTTGGCTTTATGTTGTCGGTCAGCTTTTCAACATAATCCTCACATTCTTTGCTGTATGGCTTCTTCTGTCAGGAGTTATATTTGATGTTCCGGTTCTTGAGGTATATAAATAATGAGACATAGCAATAAGATTCTCACTGCTGTCACGGTGATTGTCGCCGTGGCAGCTTTCATTTGTGCTATATATATTGCTTATAGACAGATGGGGATTGTTGAAGGATATGATTTCGGCGCAGGTGCCTACTATTATGCAGACATACCCGGCTTCGAGACAGTAATCGATGAAGAAGTGTATTCTACTCAAATCCCCATCTGGATACATGTCATTCTGTTTCTATGCTGGGGATGGCTGATGTGGCGTCTGTGGTGCTGGATAGATAATCGTCGATGAGTGGCTCTGTTGCCTTAATCATTTGTCCGTAATGCCGAACCTTTCCCATGGCCTCAAGGGTATCCTATCATTGCATTTCGGCTGAGTTTTGGCATGTCAGAACTGTTTCTTAAGTGTGAACTCAAACCTGAGTCCTCCCTGAGGGCGGTTGGTGACGCTGATTGTACCTCCATGGAAGAGCACTGCATGCTTGACTATCGCCAGGCCCAGTCCAGTTCCTCCCTTGCTCCTTGAGCGTCCCTTGTCCACCCTGTAGAATCTTTCGAAGAGTCTCGGCAGCTTGCTTTCATCCACACCCTGACCGTCATCCTCGAAGATGATCCTGCAAAGATCCGAAGTGTTTTCAGCAAGGGTTATAGAGATTGTCTTACCCTCCGAATAGGATATTGCGTTCTCCGTCAGATTCCTGAATATCGATCCTATGAGCGACTGGTTGCCATTGACCACTACTCTCTCTCTGAAATCGATCTTCAGCGACATCCTCTCTTCCTCCGGAATGACGGAGAGTTCATATGC
Organism: uncultured Bacteroidales bacterium; assembly: GCA_947367375.1. Classification (GTDB taxonomy): domain Bacteria; phylum Bacteroidota; class Bacteroidia; order Bacteroidales; family UBA932; genus Cryptobacteroides. Next base: position 11,293 of record CANBDZ010000044.1, read on the forward strand.
GATCTCGTCCAGGAGGTCATTGATCACCACCTCTTCCTTCTCTATCGTGCCGGTGCCGTCCTCGATCCTGGTGATGAGCGAAACGTCACGCAGGAGGTTTCTGAGCCTTTCGTTATGCATATAGCACCTTTCTATAAGCTCCTGCTTCTTATCTTCTGAAAGCGTGATTCCCGAAAGAAGGGTCTCAAGGCATACCTGTATCGATGCTACCGGAGTCTTCAGCTCATGGTTGATGTTATTGGTAAGCTGCCTCTTGAGTCTGCTTTTCTCCTGTTCCTCCCTCAGGGCGTTTTCTTCTTCCCTGAACTTGTTGACACTCTCAATGGTCTTTCTCAGCTTGAGAGCCGAGAAATAGCCTGCCACACTGATCAGCACACTGATGCATACGATGACCCACACGAATGTCCAGTCGGCCTTCAGGAGGTCGCGCAGCGACGATGAGTACGGAACCGCTGTCCTTACAATCATTCCGTCACCTTTCGTGGCGGAATAGAAGTACAGCTTTCCGTCGCTGGCAGACTTGCGGCTGATGTTATGTCCGCTGCCTTTCTGTATGGCTGCCTGGATCTCCGGACGTGAGATATGGTTGTCCATCGAATCAGCGCTATGCATGCTGTCATAGGTCACGACCCCGTCATCGGCTATCACTGTTATTCTTATGTCATCATGGGGGAGAGGTATTGCCTGAAGATAATCCTCGAGGGGGATCCCTGATTCAAGGGCTCCCAGTATGTGGCTGTTGCTCAGCTGCAGCTGTGCGTTCAGGACCTCGGTCTTGAACTGCTTTTCCCTGTAGTACTGGAATCCGACGAAGCAGAACACCATCACCCATATGCAGCTCAGCAGCAGGGTGAAGATCTTCTTATGATAAGACAGACTAATTCCCGAATCCATATCCGAATCCTGCTCTGGTGATTATACATGAGCCGTATTGCCCGATCTTCTGGCGTATTCGCGTGATGTTCACGTCAATGGTGCGGTCAAGGACAATCACTTCATCGCTCCAGACGTTTGCCAGAATCTGGTCCCTGGAGCATATCTTGCCCTTGTTCGCTATGAGGAATGCCAGCAGCTCGAACTCCTTCTTTGTGAGCTTCACCTCCTCTCCGTCGACTCTGCAGGTCTTAAGGTCCAGGTCCAGGGAAAGTCCGTCGACCGACAGTGTGTTGTTCCGCTCGGCTACCTTCTGTCCTGATGTCCTTCTCAACACCGTCTTCACCCTCGCAATGACGTTCCTTACTGAATAGGGCTTTGTGATGTAATCGTCCGCACCGAGGTTCAGACCCTTCACCATGTCATCCTCGGAGTCGCGAGCCGTGCAGAATATAATAGGTATGTCGGCTGTGCTGACGTCGGCCTTCAGCATCCTGGCCAAACGTATTCCGCTGATCTCTCCCATCATGATGTCAAGCAGTATCAGCGAATACTTCCTGAGGTCCATCCTGAGGGCCTCTTCTGCACTCAGGGCTGTGTCCACATCGTAACCTTCGTTTTCAAGATTGATCTTGAGAACCTCGCACAAGGTCTCCTCATCGTCTACTATCAATATGCTTTCTGTAGTCATAAGACATTCTGATTTGATGCAAAAATACTCATTATTAGATATGATTATCCTATAAAATTCAATTTTAATGGATTTGTAACAGGTCTGTATCAGAACTTTAATGCATCTGCAAAAGGCGTGAAATCCCGATAGGGTAATTTTGCAGCCGAAAGATTGTGCAGATTCAAATAATATCAGATATGGAATGGATTTATTTATGTTTTGTGATCTTCCTGTTCGCTCTTGCGGTCTCTGACCTATGGGTGGGAGTGAGCAACGATGCCGTGAATTTCCTTAATTCCGCAGTCGGAGCCAAGGCCGCCAAATTCCGCACGGCCATCATAGTCGCCGCACTCGGTGTGTTCTGCGGAGCGACAATGAGCAACGGTATGATGGACATTGCCCGTCACGGCATCTTCCAGCCGGAACATTTCGCATTCAGCGAACTGATGTATATCTTCCTGGCTGTCATGGTGACGGATATCATCCTCCTGGATGCGTTCAACTCGCTTGGAATGCCAACTTCGACAACTGTGTCAATGGTGTTCGAACTTCTCGGAGCCTCGTTCGCTTTCGCTCTACTGAAGATGAACTCAGGTGAAGGAGCACTCGGGTTCTCCGACTATCTCAACACCTCGAAGGCCCTGTCAGTCATTGTCGGCATCTTCGTGTCAGTGGCGATTGCATTCACGGTTGGTACAGTGGTACAGTGGCTCACCAGAATGGTGTTTACCTTCAAGTATTCAAGCAGGTTGAAATGGAAGATCGGTATCTTCGGCGGCTTTGCCGTGACCTGTATCGTCTACTTCATGCTTCTCAAGGGCATCAAGACGATGTCATTCATGAATGCCGACATCAAGCATTGGATCGCTGACAACACACTCATCATCCTCGGCAGCTGCATGGTGTTCTTCACTGTCCTGATGCAGATCCTGCATGCCTGCAAGGTCAATGTCTTCAAGGTCGTGGTGCTCATCGGCACATTCGCTCTCGCGACAGCATTCGCAGGTAACGACCTCGTGAACTTCATCGGTGTCCCTCTTGCCGGAATGGAATCGTATCTAGACTGGAAGGCTGCAGGAGCTGGAGACCCTTCCGCTCATATGATGGGAGTACTTAATGGTGAGGCAAGAACCCCGTTTATCTTCCTCTTTGCAGCAGGAGTCATCATGGTCGTTTCCCTTGCCACATCCAAGAAGGCACATAACGTGACCAAGACGGAGATCAACCTTGCCAAGCAGGATGAAGGCGAGGAGATGTTCGGCTCGTCAAGAGTTGCCAGAAGCATGGTAAGATGGGCCAACAGTACGGCCAATTTCCTTGTGAAGCATACACCTGAGTCCGTGCGCTCATGGATCGACAGGAGATTCGACAATACCGAGATAGAGAAGGAGGAGGGAGCCTCCTATGACCTGGTGAGGGCATCAGTTAACCTTGTGATCTCCTCACTCCTCATAGCCCTCGGTACATCATTGAAGCTTCCGCTTTCAACTACGTATGTGACTTTCATGGTGGCGATGGGTACATCCCTGGCTGACAGGGCATGGAGCAGGGAAAGTGCGGTTTACCGTGTTACCGGAGTCCTTTCTGTGATCGGAGGATGGTTCATGACGGCCGGCATCGCTTTCGTTGCTGCGTTCGTCATTGCCATGATCATGCATTTCGGCGGTATCGTTGCTGCGGTCATTATCGTACTCGTGGGACTCGGAGTGATGATTCACAGCAATATCAGGTACAAGATGAAGAATGATGAGGAGAACGGAGACAAGGCCTTCAGAGCCATCCTCAATTCTGAAGACAAGGAGATGACCTGGAGGCTTCTGAGCCGCTATGTCAGTACCAACGAAAGCAAGGTTCTTTCAGATATCGCCTTCCATTACGAGAACATCACGGAAGGACTGATGAATGAGAACGTGAAGATGCTCCGCAAATCCTTCTATGACCTTAGGGACGACAAGGAGAAGCTGAAGAATATCCGAAGGAAGGAGACTATATGCATGCGCCGCATCGATCAGGAGACAGCGATGGCGAAGAATGCCTGGTTCTTCGCTTCATTCAACGAACTGGAGCAGCTCTACTACACCATCAGACGTATGTGCGAGCCTGCCTATGAACACGTCGACAATAACTTCACACCCCTTCCTGAGAAGTACATACTAGATTTCAGGCCGCAGAGGGATGCCCTTGAGGACTGCATAGCTGACTTCCGTGAGCTCAGCGCCACAGGAGACTTCGAAGCCCTCCGTAATCTTGAGCCGAAACTCAGACGTCTCCAGACAGTCTTCTCTGACATGAGAAAGGAACTTATGGACGATATCCAGGCAAAACAGGTGAACATCAACACCGCATACCTGTATCTCAATGTCCTTCAGGAGTCGGAGTCGATGGCGATCACGCTCTCCCGACTGATACGTTCTTCAAGGAAGTTCCAGCTGGGATAACGACAACAAGATTCATTAAGAAAAGAAGGTGACATCACATTGAGTAATTCCCCCCCCTTATATTTTTTCTTAAAGTGATTTGAGTATTTCATGATAAGTTCTATATTTGTTGTGGATTTAACTAGTACTCAATTTTATGAAAGTTTTAAAATGTTGTTTTTATAGCCTTCTCGCTTCGGCTATTTTTGCTTCGTGCGATCCGAATCTAGGTGGTGATATGCAATTGACCATTGATCCTGTCGAAGATGCTTTTCTCGTGCAGACTGTAGGTTCAACTGATTTAACTGCCGAGGGTGTAACTTTTACTACTACCGGTGCATGGACATCACAGGTGATTCCTTCGACAAAAGGTACTCAGCCTATGTGGTTGTCGATAACTCCGGACCACGGAGATGAAGCAGGTACCTATACCGTGTCGATTACCCTTGAAGCAAACGATACAGGTGCGGATCGAACAGCGGAGATCATTATCAACTGTGGAAATCAGAAGATTACGATAACCATTACGCAGGTAGCGACAGAGGATGTGCCTGCTGGTGGTGAGGAAGATGATTCTAAACCTTCGCTGAAATGCGTAAGTAAGATTGACTATCTCTATACGGATAAGGCCTACGATG
>CANBDZ010000045.1 GCA_947367375.1 uncultured Bacteroidales bacterium
TGATGTGTTTTTGTGCAGCGACGCAAGGAAATCTGCTGAAAAACCTGCGTCGCTATTGTAGCGATAGTAAACAGGCCTGCGTCGCGACAAAATGTGACCTGTGTCGTGACAGTATTGTGCGAGCTGGACGAAAATATCGTCGAGTCTTTACTCAGCTCATCACTAAAACCATATTGGTGTAAAGTTGTATATCATTCCCTAAACATAAGGGCAACGGCATAGATCCACCAGTAATTATCTATACGTAACCTAATTCTCCGGCCACGAATGTCTCAATGAATACGACGAATGCCAGTGCAATACTCAACCCTACCACCTCAATGGCAGTGTACAACTTATTTCGGCTTAGAAATCTCAGGTAACTTTTCATTATTCTTTCTTCATATTTATATTCATCAGTCATGCACGACATACTGAAAACAAAAAAACGATGCAGTGTGCATCGGGGCGAAAGAAATCGGTTCTGAATTTGTTAGTTAACTGAAAATAACTATCTTTGCAAAGAAAGATGAGAGTTGCATATAGGCGCGATAACATCAAGCTCCGCAGCCGTCTGGTTATACAAGGCCGTAAGTGAATGCTTACGGCCTTAGTGTTTCTATCTTATGCTCGATTTCTATTCTGGTCTGATATCTCGCATTCACCCTAACTGCTTTACCACAGAAAACCACATAACAATCAGTTATCATTCCTGAGGTAAAGTCTTCCTTTCTTCTGGATATGTATTTTGACAGTGCAAAAGAATCAAGATGTTGAACGTGTTCATCCAGGTCAATCACGACCACCTTGCACCCTTGTTTCTTGGCTGATTTGAATCCAGCTGTAATACCTTTCTCGCTCATTATTCCTTTCCTATCTCCAAGGTCATTGCAGATGGTATACTCTGGATTCTTATGTCCAATGCAGTAAGTATGTGCATTGATGCGAATGCAGACCTCTGAATATGAACATAATATTGCCCTGGCTGCCCTGATATTGCTGTTCAATTCATTCTTATCTGCATTGTAATTTATCAAGAGACGTTCCCCGAACACCTCATCCAACAAATAATCTGTCTCCATAATTCTAATGGCTTCAATAAATATAGCCATTGCAAAGATAGATAATTTCTTTCTCCTTGTTTTCGGTATGTCAAAGAACTTAGAAGATCCCCGGTCGGAGCCGGGGATGACGGGTGGTCATAGCCGGTTCCTGCCGGTCGCTCTATTCTTTCTTCAGCGCCTCGGCAGGGTTGGTGCGGGCGGCACGGAGGGTCTGCCAAAAGACTGACAGGAATGAAACAGCAACGACGGCTAACGATGATGCTATATATATCCATGGATTCGTATCCATACGATATGTGAAGGTCTCAAGATATCGACCGGCAATCCATACCGCGACCGGAACCGCGATGACGGTCGCTATGAGGCAGTACGCCATGTACTCAAAGATATTGCGGATGCTTTCGCTGCTGACCGTACCGCCGAACACCTTGCGTATGCCGATTTCCTTTTCTCTTTCGGTAACATAATATGTGCTCATCGCAACCTGGCCGAGAGCGGAGAGCATGATTGCGATTAGCATGAAGATGGTCACCATCCTGATCTGTTTACGCATATCATTGTACTCTTTGTTCATTATGTCGCGGATGTAACCGTCATTGACATAGTCAGTTCCATGTACTCGTTTTACCGCTTCATAACAGAGCGTATGAAGGTCGTCTTTTTGTTTGGATGTAAGCTCTTCTGTTTCAACGATGAAGTCACCGATATTATTCGGAAGTGTGCCATCCGGATAGACAAAGACAGTTGTTGCAGGTGATGCACCAAAATTGAGAGCGGATGTCATTGCAAAATCCTTGATGATACCGGCAAATTCCATTTCCGGCTCCCATCTGTATGGGAATACCGGATTGTCGGGGTCCATTTTCATGGCCTCGAATGCTGACTCGGAGAGCCAGACACCGCATCCGGATGTCGGCCCATACTGGCGGACTATTTCATAACCGAACATATCGAATGCATTCTTGTCACATACGATTTTTCCAAGAAATATAACGTCGCTGTTGTCATCTGACAAAGGGACTGCTGTGGCAAAATTGATGGATCCGGGTCTGCCGTATGAGCGTCCGACCTTTTTGACATACGAAAGTTGATTCAGATCAGCTTCAAGATTTTGAGACAGGCTGCCTAATCCGCACTGATAAAGATTATCAACACTTACTCCTAATGGCATGTCCATCATGTGATGCATCTGGGCAGACATGACTGTTACCACTGCGATTATGATGATGGCTATCGCATTCTGGATAACTATGAAGATCTTGCTGAATGTTCTTCTGCTTTCATACCTGAATCTGCCCTTCACGACTTCAATAGGTTTGAATTTTATCGAGATCAGAGTAGGGATGAAGCTGCAGAGGATGGCGGTCAGGAGGACTATCGTCAGATAGACAACGAGGTTCGTGCTCGACAAGTCTACCTCTAACGGCACAGGGGAATCTATGAGCGTATTGATCGACGGCATGATCGCGACTGCAAGCATGAAGGCGAATATCATACAGACAATAACAAAAGTAAGGGACTCAAAGATGCTGCGTCTTATGACTTCCATGTGCTGTTCGCCCAAGAGCATCCTGCTTGCAATCTCCTTGCTTCTTTTACCGGTAAGGGATGAGCTCAGGTTGACATAGTTGAAGATGGCTGAAATGAGCAGGATAACAACAATCGCACTGAATATCTTCATCAGTTCGAGATTGCCATACTTTAGCATAGGATAGAGTGAATGTTCTTTAGAAAAATATGTCTGAGTGAGTGAATTGAAACTGAAATCAAGATTATGGTACTGCGAATATTCCATCTTGTGAAGTTCATTGAACTTGTCTGCAACAGCTTCCGCATCGGACTTAGGTCGCAGCTTGACGAAGGTCTCAGGGCCGTTCATGATCTCATCGAAGCTCATAAGACCAGGAGGCACCTCACCAAAGAGAACCGGGTTGTCAAGATTGAAGATGATGCTGTAATTGGAGAATATGCTCTTGTCAAAGTCTTCTATTACAGCGGCAATCGTGAATATCTGCTCTTCGCCAGCTACTGTCAAAGTCTTGCCGACAATCTCCTTTCCTCCATGCGCTTCTGCAAAGCTCTTTGTTACGATTACGCTGTTTACGTCATTCCATACATCTTTGTCTCCGTAGATGAATCGTGTGTCAAAGACATTGAAGAAATCGCTGTCTGCATTGATGCTGACTCTTGTATCCAGCCAATCCTCTCCTTCAATGCCCATCATCATCCTTGATGTAAAGTTGACTGCTGTAGCAGACTCAACTTCAGGTATGTTTGCATACATATAATCTGGCAATGCCCTGTATGTGCGTTCTATACCTGAACCACTTACGACATATATCCTTTCCGAATCAGGATAGTATCTTGTGATGCTGTAATTTGTCCAGACATAGCAGCTCATTATTATGACGAAAGCCAACGACACGCTCAATCCCACAGCCATGATAGCAGTGTACAACTTATTTCTTCCAAGGAATCTAAGGTAACTTTTCATACAGTTCTTTTATTAAGTGTCATGGGCATCTATTCCTTCTTCAGCGCTCCGGCCGGGTTGGTGCGGGCGGCGCGGAGGGTCTGCCAGAGGACGGCGAGGATGGCGATCACGAAGGACAGGGCGATTGCGGACACATATATCCAGAATGTGTTGCCGACCTTTACAATGTGATTCAATGACAGCCGACTTAGCAGAAAGTATATGAGCGGCAGGGCTATGATGTCCGCGATCAGCACGATCTTCATATATGCCTTGATGTTTCTGACAGTCTCTGTCCCGATTGTTCCGCCGAAGATCTTTCTGATGGCTATATCCTGCCTTCTTTCGGACGCAAAGTAAACGCTCATACCCGTGAGTCCCAGCATAGTCATAAGTATTACCAGAATCATCATGGTCCTAATGAGGACTACCATAGCCTTTTCTTCTGAAATGTTGCCTTTGTGAACCTCCATTACATAACTTGACCCCCAGCCGAAATTCATGATGTCTGTAACTTCTTCTCCAGATATTACCGAGTATGCATCCGCGATTATCTTTCTTGCAGTCGCATGATCAGGAATGGTCTTTATCGCCAGATTCTTCCTCCAGATGTTTTCTCGCGGAGTTACCAGGACAAATGTGAGCGCTTCGCCAGGACGGTCGCTTTGTGACGGGTAATCCTGAATCATGCCTGCTATATTGGTCGTGCTGATATTCTCTGTCTGAAGAATCTTTTCCAGAAGGCCGGGGATTTCATCACATTTCTGCTGCGCCTGCGGAGTCATCCAGATACCATATTTGTCATCACTGCCGGCCTGAGACAAGATGTCAAAACCGAACGAGTCGAATGCATCCTCGTCGCAGCGTATATATGAATAGAGAGCAAATCCCATGTCGGAATACTGAACCGCACCCTGTGATGCAAATCCTGGAATATTGTCCGTCAGACCGATGTTCAGTATTTCTGGTCTTCCTTTAAGGATATCAAGCATTCCATCTATATTGAATGTTGTATTTCTCGGTTCGAACCAGAATACATCATCGACATCGCAGTTGTAGTCCACATTACGCAGTTTGTTGAATTCAGCCTCCTTATATAAAGTGACTGCAATCAACACCACCGAAAGAAGGCTCTGGAATCCGATGAAGATTCTGCTCATTGTCTTCTTGCTGTGGTAGCGGAAATCCCCTTTAGTGACATCCAGTGGAGTGAAATGTGAGACGATCAGAGCCGGCACTATTCCGCAGATGAGACCCGTAATGACTATCAATGCAATGAAAATAAGGATGTTGGCTGGTGTCCATGACAAAGCCAAGTTGCCGGTTCCTGCTCCGGTGTTGTTCATGAATGAATTCCACACATCTGATGTGATGTCACTAAGGAGAAGACCAAAAACAAAGCATACGGCAGTAAATGCCATGGATTCAAGACAGTATTTGAAGACGATGTTTCTCTGGCTTGCTCCGTTGAGTTTTCTCATGGCCATTTCCTTCGCTCTTTTCGTTGTAAGGGCTACATTGAGGTTGATGTAGTTCAGCAGAGGTATGCTGAAAAGCACGACACAAAGTATTCCCAATATAATGAGCAGGAATGTGTGATTGCTTTCTATTCCTATGTATGCAGACTCATCTGTGGTTATCTTGTCATACCTGATCAGATCATATGTGTCATAAAATGCGTCATCTCTGAAATCCTCTCCCCAAAAATCAATGATGACATCATAGATCTTGGTCTTCACCTCATCCATGTCTGCAGACGGATTTACCGAGAAGAAGGTCATAGAACCTCTATATTCATATAGGTTCTTATTCTGTCCTGACTTTCTTATAGGCTCATTGTTCATGAGGATATCGCAGCCGGAAAGCACGCCGTTGCCATATTCGTCAAAGACAGCGTTTACAATATATCTGTTCCAATTGAAATCTATTTCCCTTCCGATTACAGGTCCATCCTTAGCCAGATAGTCAGCAAATTCCTTTGAAACAGCAATGCAGTCAGGAGTATCCAGAAAGTCGATGCCACCGACGCTGAACTTTGCAGGGAAGAAGTAAAAGAAATCCTTGTCCACATAGTGAATCTTCCTGTTGGTATTCTCAATGTCATACCATGCATTGTTCAATATCGGACTGGTCACCTTTTCGATTTCAGGCACTCTCTCCTTCAGGAAGTCTCCGAATCCCGGCGAACTTACCTGCACACGATCAACGCACAGGCTGTAGACGTTCTCATAGTTGTCATGTCCCTTGGATATCCGGGCAATGTTCGTATAAAAACATATCATCGGTATCACAAACGCCAACGCAAGGCTCAACCCCACGATTTCAATCGCGGTATACAGTTTATTGCGGCTCAGGAATCTCAGGTAACTTTTCATTATATATTCAAAAAATTATGTTCTATAAGTTATTGTGTGCGGAGTGTTGTGTTTTGTACTATTCCTTCTTCAGTGCCTCGGCCGGGTTGGTGCGCATGAGGCGGAGTGCCTGGAGGACTACTGTCGCAAGGGTCACGAGCAGGACAACGACGAGGGCAGTCAGATAAATGGCCATGGAGTTTGCTATTCTGATCGGATACGCCTCCAGCCAGCGTCCGAGGTACATGTAAGTCAGAGGTATTGCGATGCCTGCACCTACTAGCACAGGAGCAATGAATCCCCATACGGTCTTCCAGAACACTTCACGTCTTGAAATGCCAAAGACCTTACGGACTGCAGTGTCGTGTCTGCTGATTTGCGCGTAATAATTGCTGAGTGCGACAATCGCCAAGCCTGTCATGATCATACATATCAGCGCAAATACAGCAATAAGTCTCATCATTCTGTTCTCATCAGCAAAATTCAACATCATGCACTCCTCGAGAGTGTTGATGTTTAATCTTTCGTCATATAATCCTTTATCCATATAGAACTTACGGATAGCATCTCTCGCTTCATATTGATCGCCGGAAACTTTAACCAGAATATTACGTCCAATCCATTCGACAACAGACTCATCAATCTGAACTTCAAAAATTGTATTGCCCTTCTCGACCTCCTTGATATTACCGAGATGGAAATCTTTCAGAACTCCTATGAAGCTGTTTGACCAATCTACAGTCTTTAGAGACTTGGACAAATCCCAACCTGTTTCATTGACAAATCTTTGTCTATCGGTGATTCCGGATATGTCCAAGTAATCTTTTACTTCGAATCCCAATATATCGAATGCTGCCTGGTCGCAAGTAAGTATGCACCAGTCAATATCTCCTTCCAGCTTTTGTACTTGACCATACTGTATGAACTCACTCAACGTACGTCCGATATTTTCCACAAAATGCAGGTTCTTTAATTCGTCCTCATAATTAAGATATGTCCTGTCATCTCCATTGATAGAGATGATGTTCTCCGTATTATATCCGACCTTATAATCTGTCATTTTCCTGGTCTGCATCATGATGCCTAAACCGAATATGACGGTTGCGATGCAGATTGCACTCTGGAATCCGATAAAGACTTTGCCGATTACCACCTTGTCATGATAACGGCTTTCGCCTCGTATTACATCGATAGGACGATACCTTTTGTTTAAGATGAAATTGATACCGCTTGCACATGCTGCAGTCAGCAATGCTGTTATCAGAATTGCCATAACTACTGCAATACTGCCCAATGTCTGGACTTCTACTCCGAAGAATGAATTCTGGAACGCAAGAATGAACATGACAGCCAGAATGCAGGAACTGAAGACAAGAACAAGCGCTTCCGCAAACCCTCTTATGGCAATCTCACGATCTGATGTTCCTAGCAATGATCTGGTGGCAGCCTCCTTGAGTCTGAAACGAGAGAAAGCCACGGTCAATGAAATGTAATTCAGCAATGAGAAAGCCAGGATAACAATACATATCAGCGTAAAGACAGAGGTAAATTTTGGATCTGATATATAACGATAATTTGTTGCTCTGACCTTGCCATCTTTGATCTCATCAAAAGGAATTATTTCTGTAATCGGGAAATAACCCTGATCATATTCGTTTGCTGTCTTGTGATTCTTGATGATGTTCAGAATCCTCTTAACATCCCTTTTGGAATTTGGCTTGAACATGTAGCTATCCCTATGGGCAGGAGCCTCATAAAAACTGATATAAAGGTCACTTTCAGGGAGAACGCATTTGCCAAGCTCTGCTGCAATTCCAGTTATGGTATATGTGCCATGGATATCCCATTCAGCAAGTAGACTTATAGTTTTTCCGATAGGGTTTTCTTCTGGGAACACTGCATCGGCAATATGTTTTGACAGGACGACATTACCCCTTGGAGTCAGAGGCTTGCTATCAATGTCGCTCGGTCCTGCAAAGGCAAATACTGCACCTCCTGAACTTACGAACGATATTTCACGTCCATTCACCTTCAATGCCTGCTCAGCATCTCCATGAATCAGACCAAGTCCAAAGAAACTGAAGAAATTTGAAGTCACCTGCATTGGATTGACAACAAGACTCTCGCCGCTCTCTGTCTTCATCTTCACCTGCCTGCAGGGAGCAAATCGGCACCACTCCTTCACCATCGGTATCTGCTCTAGGAACGATCCGACAGCACCAAATTGTCCTATACTGGTATCATCATCTTTGTAGGCCAATGAATATATTTCATCGGCGTCCTTGATATTGTCATTGACCTGACTCTTGTCGATAAGAATCGAACCAAGTACAATCAGAAACGCCAACGCAATACTCAATCCCACCACCTCGATGGCAGTGTACAGCTTGTTTCTACTTAGGAATCTTAGGTAGCTTTTCATTTTCGGTTAGTTTGGATCCCCGGTCGGAGCCGGGGATGACGTTTGGGTCGGAGCTGGGGATGACGGGTGGTCATGGCCGGCTCCTGCCGGTCGCTCTATTCCTTCTTCAGTGCCTCTATAGGGTTGGTGCGGGCGGCACGGAGGGTCTGCCAGAGGACGGAAAGGAGAGAGAAGGATATAATGAAGCATGCTGTCAGCAGGAGAGGCCATAACCTGTTCACCATTGGAACCCCTTGGAGTACCAAACCCGTAATGACATAACCGAGCGGCAGACCTATGATATTGGCTGTTAGGGTAATCTTCATGTATTTGAAGATATTTCTCGCAGCTTCACTTTTTACTGTTCCTCCGAATACTTTATGGATAGCAATACCTTTTGCGCTTTCACCTGCGAAGTAAGAACTCATAGCTATAAGACCCAGCATAGATATCAGCAGTGCAATGAACATGAACACAGATGCAAATGCTACGATCATCTTTATTCCTTGGAGAGATCTTTCTGTGAATTCTTCCGCATATCCGAATTCCTCTGCACTATCGTAGTATCCTCTGGTTTCATTGCAGTATTTCTTGAGCTCATCAAGTATCGCTTCTCTTGCTTCATCATGCGGACCGGTTGTCTGGATTGCGTAATTATATGCGTATGGTGTGCTTTTTACCTGCAATATCGCAAATGGTACCGACTCATATCCCAAGGGATCGCAGCATATGAAATCCTTCACTATACCTCCGGAATATCCACCTTTAAAACCTCTGAATATTTCACCCGGATTGATATCCATTGCCTGTTCTACGCTCACTCCCAACCTTTCGATCAAAGACTCGGAATACCATACGGAACCTTCCAGAGGAACATTGAAAGTCTCGGTTTGAGTCAGCCCCATCATCCGGAATGTTGTAGTATCAACCTGACTTATAGATGCCATGAGCGGGTTTCCTTGGAGATCATTAAGCGACATGACGTGGTTTTGAGCGATGTTTCCGTCGCATAATCCAATGGTTTTTACATATGGAATGTTTTCAAGCCTTTCCAAAAATGCAGAGTCATCCCTTCCGTTGCCATATGTCTGTCTGGAAAGGAAAAGCATATCCTCGCTATTCCATCCCAGAGGAGTATCCTCGAGTTTCATGTAGGACAATCCCAAAGTGATGGCCATCATCATAAGGATTATAGCGATGACTGAGTTCATTCCGATGAATATCTTGCTGAAGACCATTTTCCTTATCTTGCGGAAGCGACCTTTGGTCACATCGACAGGAGAGAAGCTCATGGCGAGGCCTGCAGGGATAATTCCGGATATCAGTCCTACTATCAGGGCAATCGCAATTATTATCGGCATTGAACGCCATGTAAGTCCGATTTCTGATATTTCGAAAGGAGTTTCAATCATTCCGATTACACTGTTCAAGGCTGGAGTGACAGCAACGATGAGTAGTATGGCTCCCAATGTACATATAGTGCTCATCAGTAGACTTTCTTTGAGATGCTGGCGTAGTATTTCACCTTTCTGTGCGCCTACAAGCCTCATTGTTGCAATCTCATTGCTTCGTTTTGCCGTCTGTGCAAATGAAAGATTAATATAATTGAGAATAGCGCATAAAAGAAGCATGAATGCGATGATTCCAAGAAGTACAAGCAGTGTCGTTCCTATATGTTTCAATCCGAAATGACTGATGTGCATGAGAAGTCCGTCCAACGGGTCCGCGTAAGAATATTCTGCATTGTGATGCAACTGGTCCCCGCAGTATTCTTCCACCATTCCGCGTACCTTCATTGACAATTCTTCTTTACTTACATTCTTGTCTGTCTTCACAAAGACCTGCGGCCTGTAAATCGGGTTGGATATCCTCAGACCTGCCGTATAATGCACCACGATTCCTCCTGACATGAATATGGAATTGTCGAAATCTTCGATTACCGCCTTCACTGTCATTTCGTTGAAAGGTGCCTCTTTTGAGCCGAATGAACTGAAGACTATCTTGTCGCCGACAGCAGCCTCTGCGCTTCCGTACTTCATCTTCGCCAGACTCTCTGTTATGATGACAGTTCCGTCATCATCTATGGTACCAACTTCTCCAGCTTTGACCTTCCTTGGAAACATATTGAAAAACTCCTGATCAACAAGAAAGATCATGTCTTGATGCATGTCTTCCTCACCTACGACGAAGATCTCACTATAGTGGTACAATGCTTTCTGCTTGACCTCAGGAACCTTGTCGAGGTGATGGTACATGTCGTAAGATGCCTCTCCATAGTTAGCCCCATTCAGAGCATAGATATTCTCATGATCAGTTATATTCCACGTAAGAGTGTACATTTCCCATGCATACGTACCGACAATTATGACAAACGCCAACGACATACTCAATCCCACCACCTCAATGGCAGTGTAAAGCTTATTTCTTCCCAGGAATCTCAGGTAGCTTTTCATTATATCTTCAAAACTTGTTGCGTAAGTTGCCGTATACCAGCGTGTTGCAGTTTACTCTATTCTTTCTTCAGCGCCTCGGCCGGGTTGGTCTTGGCTGCACGTATGATCTGCCATAGTACAGACACAAGGGAAATGAACATGGCAAGTAATGTTGCAGTAATAAATGGCCATGGCGTAAGTTCTATCCTATAGGCAAATTCCTCAAGATAACGTCCGCAGAATATCCATGCGATCGGGACGGCAATAATACTTCCTATCAGTGTCAGGACCATATATTCAGTAATATTCCGACGGGCCTCTCCAGACATCGTACTTCCGAAAACCTTTCGAATCGCAATTCCTTTTTCCCTCTCTGCAGCAAAGTATGTACTCATGGCCACCAGGCCGAGGACAGACAAAAGAACTGCAAGCACAGCAAAAATCTTCAGCAGCGTGATAGTAGAATTACCTTCTTCAAGTTCATCGACTATCATATCTTCCACATATCCGAATATCCATGGCTCAAGATATACGCCATTATATTCATCGGAGAACTTTCGGTATATTCTATCAAAAGCTTCCTTTGCAGCTTCATGATTGCCGTCTGTTTCAATGAGGATATCATTATTGTAACGACCGAAATCATCGATCGGCAGTACGATGACAGCTACTTTTGACTGTGTTATACTCTCATTCATTGCATTGTCCCCGGCAATGTTGCCCAAGACTCCTCCTAAATGATCGATCCTGGTCTGGTTGAAGTTTCCGTTCCACTTTTCAGCCTGATTCTCAGCTGCATCTCTGTTCTCAAAATGGTTGTAAAGATTTTCAGTGAACCAGACAGAATATGCAAGAGAAGTCCCGAAGTCTTCCTTTATGTCAAATCCCCACATCTTGAATGCCTCAGTGTCGCAGATCATAATGCTGACATTTGTCAGATCTGTCCCCTCATTCATCAATGCCGTACTGAAACTGATTCCTGTAGGATATCCATTTGACAGAGCCACGTTTTTCACAAACGGAAGTCCGGCAATCTCGTCCATCATAGGTATCGCCTCGTTCGCCTGATCGGTATCTGTAGATATTATGAACTTGTTCTCTATGTCAGCGCCCAACGGCATATCCATCATATGATCCATCTGCTTGTCCAGTACAATCGCAGACGCAATAAGTGTAATTGCAAGGATTGTCTGAAGAAGGATGAAGAATCGGTTCAAGCCGGCTCGCGTCTTTCGTCTATATGTGCCGTTTACTATGCTGATAGGTTTGATGGATGATATATTCATCGCCGGGATCAAGCCACAGATGCCTCCAATGACTGCAATAAACAGGATGTATATCAAAACGCTTCCTGCATTGGTTGGTATCAGTATGGTCTGTCCGTCAATCAGGCGGCCAATGTATGGAGCCATGGCAACAGCAATACCCACGGCTATAATGGCACATACGGCAGTAAAGGAAATGGATTCAAATATATATTTGGCAGCAATGTGGACCTTATCGGCTCCGACAAGGCTTCTCGTAGCCATTTCCTTGGCTCTCTTGTTTGTCAAGGCCAGATTTAGATTGACATAATTGATTACAGCTGAAATCAGCAGAAGCAAGGCTACGATTGTAAGGATGATGACTTGCCTTTTGTCAATCATTGAAATATAGCTGTTAAGTTCCTCACCTGAAAACAGCAGATTGTCAAATCTCTCAATCTCAATTCTATCAGCAAACTGATTTACCCTGTCAGCCGGGAGCTTATCTCCCCATAACTGCTTGAATATTGTCTGTATCTTAGTCCTCAATTCATCCTTGTCTGTTCCTTCTGCAACCTGTAAGAATGTCACTCCGGATAAAGTGAATATCGGATTCTTCTGAGGGCCTTCGTTAATAGGACTTTCACCTTTGCAGATGAAATCCATATATTTCCAATACTTATATTCGAAATCCTTTATGACACCTGTAATGGTATATGCCTCACAATCAAATTCCACCGGCTGAATCTTCATGCCGATTGCAAGTTCAGGCTTGCCTGCTATCTTGGTTGCATATGTTTCACTGACAATGATGTCGGTATATGAAGCAAGACAGTCACCATTGCCTACAAGGAATTCATAATCAAAGATATCAAAGAAGTCACCTTTGACTGCAAGACCTCTTGTGGAAAATCTGTCGTCGCCCGACTCCATCACCACATCATCAAGGTTATTGATAAAGGTTATCTCCTCAATCTCCGGAATCTGCTCCTTCATCGGTTCATAGATTCCATATGGCATACTTTGGTATGGGAAATATATCCTGTCGTAATCAGGATTCTCATGCGAAATGCTGTATTGCTGCCATATATAACTGCCGATTAGAAGTACGAATGCTAGCGCAACGCTCAAGCCAACCACCTCGATGGCTGTATATAGCTTGTTTCTGCTTAGGAATCTTAGGTAGCTTTTCATTTTCGGTTAGTTTGGATCCCCGGTCGGAGCCGGGGATGACGTTTGGGTCGGAGCCGGGGATGACTGTTTCGTCATGGCCGGCAGTGACCGGCCATCTCTATTCAGTCTTCAGTGCATTAGCCGGATCGGCGGTCGCTGCCTTCCAGCTTCTGACCACAACCACTCCGATTGTTATGGCAAGAACCAGCACGAGGGCGAGGGCGAATACCCACCAGTACATAGGACAGCGGTGTGCGAATGTTGCAAGATATCTATCTACGATTACCCAGCTGATCGGAGCTGCCACTGCAAAGCATACAAGAACAATCTTCACGAATCTGCTGCAGAACATTGCCAGGATTTCATTGACTGTAGCACCGTTCACCCTGCGGAGAGCAATCTCTCTGCGGCGGTACTGTGTCTCGAACATCACCAGACCGAACACTCCCATCAGCGAGATGATGATTGCGATCAGGGTGAATAGGCTGATGAGCTGTGAAAGCGACTCTTCCTTTCTGTATGTCCAGTTGATGTTGTCGTCGAAGAAATATATCTCCCATTCATCCTGTGAGAAATCATATCTCCACTCACTCAGGACTTTTCCGATATGCTTCTTCACCTCATTGTAGTCAGCACCTGCAGCCACTCTGATGAAAGCTGTGGAAGGATGCCACCAAGGCTCGCTTCCGAAGACATATAGTGCAAACGGAGTGACTTCCTCCTTAAGGGTCTTGAAACTGAAGTCGTCGCAGAATCCGACGATTGCAGCATCCTGGTCTGCGTGTCCGCTTACCCTGTCTTCAAGAGTGAATCCGTACGTCCTTCTTGCCGACTCATTGAAAATGAATGTTCCGTTAGGATTGTTCTCATCTTCCTTGCGGAATGAGCGTCCTTCTGTTATTTTTATGCCCATAAACTCGGGGAAGTCTGATGATACTGCATAACACTGGAAGTTGACGATGGTACCATTCCAATCACGGCCCCAACCCATTCTTGTCGAAGCGAGGAGATTTCCTGCCGCCCAGCTGACGTCCAGGATCTGAGGATTGGCCTTAAGTTGTTCTTCCACGGTTTCTGCATTCTGCCCTATATATTCTGTGGTATGGACAAACAGAAGCTGTTCCTTGTCAAATCCCATGTCGAAATCGACCATATATCTGCGCTGGAGGAAGATGAAGCTTGAACAGATGATAAGGACAAGCGATATAACGAACTGAAGACCGATAAGAGTATAACGGAGCCTCTGTCCGGTCTTGGTGCCGCTGAATGATCCCTTCAGAACCAATGCAGGCTCAAATGATGTGATATAGAACGCAGGGTACAGGCTCGATACCATTGCAATGACAACAGCTATCACTACAGTCAGAACCGATACTCCGACATTTGCTCCGAATGCACTGTCAGCACTGATGAGATGAGTGAGCTGACTCATATTGAACAGCATCACGAATGCAAATGCAAGAACGAGTGCAAGCAGAATCAGTGTTACGCTTTCTCTAACTGTACTGATGATGAGTTCGTGACGTGTACAGCCGAGTACTTTCTTGGTGTTGACAGCCCTGATCCTCTCAGGAATCTGTGCAAAGAAGAAGTTGATATAGTTGATGAATGCTATGCATACGATGAGCAAGGCTACAATGATAAGGATGATTGTAGTTGTCTTGCTGCCTCTTTCAATCGGAGTAGAGATATTTGAGGCATAATACAGGTCTTCCAAAGGCATGAACTGTACTTCAGCCATTGACAGGAAGGAATTGATTGCCTCATCCATCGCTTCCTGAGTCATTCCCATATCTTCCGCAGACGGAAAATTGCCGAAATAATCCTTCATCAGGTGTTCGCGGATAACCGACGCCAGGCTTTCTTCCATATCCTTGATCTGGGAACGGTCATATACCTTCAGGAAATAATGATTTCCCCATTCAGAGAAATTGGTTATTCCCTGATCTCCAAGATTTCTAAGGACCTTCACATCTCTGAAGTGAGAGTTGTCCGGTAAATCCTTGAATATAGCCTTTATTGTCCTGAGATTGGCATATCCTTCATAACCGAGGCTCATTCCTATCTCAAGGTCGAACTTTTCTGCGATGCTTTCGCTTATGGCAAATGATCTGGTATCTGAAAGGTCTTCGATTGATCCGCTCACTATTTCCAGACCCAAAGCTTCGAGAGCTGTTCCTGAGAAGTTAGTGACACCAAGATCAATATCTTGCTTTACACCATCTCTTTCAAGCCAGTATCTTGAATCCTCAGTGCCACTGAAGCTCAGGATACCTCCGTATTCGATATTGGGTGATGCCTCAAGGATAATCTCTGCCAAAGGGCGACAAAAGTTCAACTGCCTTTTATCTGTGTCTCCGTCCATACTGCCTGAAGACATAACAAAGATCTTCTCCGAATCCTTGATGCCCTTGTTGAAGTTCAGGTCATAATCCACCTGCACAAGTATGATGTAGAAAGC
>CANBDZ010000046.1 GCA_947367375.1 uncultured Bacteroidales bacterium
CTTCACATCTTCAACGACGGCATGGGCATCTTCAAATGATGCAGCATCGGATGTATATGCTTTCGCACGTACGCCCATGGCTTCGATTTCAGCGACAAGAGACTCTGCGGCCTCGTGCTGAGATCTGTATGTGAAGGCTACATCTGCGCCTTCCGATGCATATTTCAAGGCTATCGCTCTTCCGATGCCTCTTGTGGCACCTGTTACGAGAGCTACTTTACCTGTAAGCATTCCCATAATGAATCCGTGTTAACTCTGGCAAAAGTACCTAACCCCATTTAAAACGCCAAATGATTTATGCAAGTTTTGGTCAAATGGCGGTCATTGTGGCAAAATAACGTTTTTTGTGGTCAAAAATAAGCTATCTTTGCACCGTTTTTAAGGAAAAGAAATCGAAAAATATATAAACATATGGCAAGCGAAATCAGAAACCCTCAGCTCTGGCAGGACGGCAGACTGAAAATCGACTGGGTAAAACACCACATGCCTCTTCTCAACGGTCTTGAGGAAGAGTTCCGCAGCACACTTCCGTTCAAGGGACTTAAGGTCGCTCTTTCAGTGCACCTTGAGGCAAAGACAGCTTACCTCTGTGAGGTACTCGCAGCAGGTGGAGCAGAGATGTATGTGACAGGAAGTAACCCGCTTTCGACTCAGGACGACGTGGCTGCAGCCCTCGTGCAGGCAGGCCTCAATGTCTATGCGTGGTACGATGCGACTCCTCAGGAGTACGAGGAGCACATCCGCAGAGTCCTTGAAGTAGGACCGAACATCATCATCGATGACGGCGGTGACCTCGTAAACCTCATGCATACAGAGTACACAGACCTTATTCCAAACGTGATCGGAGGCTGTGAGGAGACAACTACAGGTATCCTCCGTCTCGTTCAGCTGAACAAGGCAAAGTCACTCAGATTCCCTATGATGCTTGTCAACAATGCAGACTGCAAGCACCTCTTCGACAACCGTTACGGTACCGGTCAGTCAGTTTGGGACGGAATCAACCGTACTACAAACCTCATCGTGGCAGGCAAGAATGTAGTCGTGGCAGGTTACGGCTGGTGCGGAAAGGGAGTTGCAATGCGCGCAAAGGGTCTCGGCGCTGAAGTCATCGTGACCGAGGTTGACCCTATCAAGGCCATGGAGGCAGTAATGGACGGCTTCAAGGTGATGAAGATGGAGCAGGCAGCTCAGATCGGAGACATCTTTGTGACAGTTACAGGCTGTGACGGCGTCATCACAAAGGACCATTTCCTCAAGATGAAGGATGGTGCAATCTGCTGCAACGCAGGTCACTTCGACTGCGAGGTGGATGTCGCAGGTCTCCGTGATATGGCGGTAGAGGCAAAGCCGGCACGTAAGAACATCATCGGATATACCCTCGAGAACGGCAACAGAATATATATCATCGCAGAAGGCCGCCTCGTAAACCTCGCGGCAGGCGACGGCCATCCGGCAGAGATTATGGATATGTCATTCGCAATCCAGGCCCTCAGCGCTAAATATCTTGTTGAAAACTCAGACAAGGTGAGCCGTGAGCCAGGCCAGATGGTGAACGACGTTCCTCTCTCAATCGACCAGGAGGTAGCAGCACGCAAGCTCGCTTACTGGGGCTGTGAGATCGACACACTCACCCCAGAGCAGCATAAGTATCTTTTCGGAGAGTAGAAATTTAGAAATACTTTTTCTCGTTGCGGTAAAGCGCAATGAATATGAAGATTAAGGCGGTGAATCCCCACAGGGATGAGCCGCCATAACTTATTAATGGCAGAGGTATACCGATGACCGGCATAAGACCGATGGTCATACCTATATTAATAAAGAGGTGCATGAATATACAGCAGGCGACGCAGTAGCCATATATTCGCGTAAACGCCTCCCTGCTCTGTTCCGCATCCTTTATTATTCGCCATATCAGGAATACATATAAAAGGATGACGGCAGCTGAACCGGCAAAGCCCCACTCTTCTCCGATAGTACAGAAGATGAAGTCGGTACTCTGCTCAGGAACGAAGCCATATGTAGTCTGCGTGCCGTTCAGATAGCCCTTGCCGAACATTCCACCCGAGCCTATGGCGATCTTTGACTGACGTACATTATATCCTACGCCCGAAGGGTCTTCCTTCATGCCCAGCAGCACCTCGATACGCTTGCGCTGGTGGTCCTGCAGGACATCATTGAATATGAAGTCTGCCGAGAACACAAGGATGATACCCGCAATTGTTGACACGATGGCCAGGTGCGAGAAGGTGTTTCTTTCCTTATATGCCCAATAGATCACAGGCGGTATGGCGAGAGCTATGACCCCGAGAAGGATGTGGAGAGGCTTCAGCTGGAAGCCCTCTTCTGCTGTAGCGCCAGCCAGGATTGAAGGCACGAATGCCATAAGTATAATGGCAGGGACACAGATTATGAACCACCATTTCAGTCTGTCGGAATAAAGGCATATACATAAAGATGCAATGCCGACTATCACGAGTATCGCAACAAAAGGCGAGGCTGTCAAGGTCAGTATGAATGAAAGTATGGCCATTCCGGCAAGGAATATCAGCCATCCCGAAAGGCCTTCCCTGTACAGCATAAATATGAATCCCACGTACACCAGAGCTGATCCTGTCTCACTTTGAAGCACGATGATCGCCATAGGAATAAGGATGATAAGGGCGGTTACGATGAAGTTACGCATCCTGCCTATCCTGTATCCCTGCTGGCTCATATATGCCGCAAGCATGAGCGACGTCGATATCTTCGATATCTCGGCCGGCTGGAACCTGACGGGACCGAACTCGAACCAGGAACTTGATCCCTTCACGTCGATACCGAGGAATATGACGGCGACGAGCAGCACTCCGACAAAGAGATATATCGGGACTGCCAGCGATTCATATATGCGCGGGTTCATAAGGAGAACGACGACGGCAATGATGAATGCAGTTCCCATCCAAACGGCCTGCTTTCCGCTTCGGCAGCCCCAGTCAAAGATAGATGCGGGGTCTGACGAATGCACGGAAGCATATATGTTCACCCAACCGATCAAGACAAGGAGCAGGTAACATATTACCAGCTTCCAGTCTATGCTGTTGAAGAAACCTCTGTCTCTATGTCCACCTGCACTTCTCATTTCTTTACCTTGACCCTGTCCATCAGGTCTCCTTTGATTATTCTGTCTTCCAATGCTTTTCTGTCCTTGCTGATCTCACCGTTGAGATACATCTCCGTGAGCAGCGATGCTATAGGTGCGGCCCAAGTCGCTCCGAATCCTCCGTTCTCCACATATGCAGCGACTGCGATCTTAGGATCGTCCTTCGGTGCAAAGCAGATGAACACCGAGTGGTCGTGACCATGAGGGTTCTGGGCTGTTCCGGTCTTTCCGCATATTTCCAGACCTTCGACGGCTGCGACGCTGGCTGTACCACCGGAACCATATCCGCTGTTTACAGCCCTGTACATTCCTCCGATGACCTTAGGGAAGTGCGTCGTGTCCACCATAGTGTACTGTCTTTCCTTGTACTTCTGGTCTATCTGGATGTTCTCGGAATCCTTGATGATGTGAGGAATGTAGTAGTGGCCTCTGTTGGCGATGGTCGCGCAAAGGTTTGCAAGGTGGAGCGGCGTACATCCGATCTCTCCCTGACCGATGGAGAGCGAAATCACTGTAGTGGCCTTCCAACCTCCCTTCCTGTAGTGCTTGTTGTAGTACTTCGAATCAGGAATGAATCCTCCGAGCTCTGACGGGAAGTCACTTCCGAGCTTCTGACCGAAACCGAAGCTCTTCACGTACTCGTTCCACTTGTCCATAGCTTCGTCGATGGATCCGTATTTCTTGTTTTCCAGGATGTCGCGGAACACATAGCAATAGTACGCATTGCAGGACATCATTATGGATTCTTCAAAGTTGATTGGTGATTTGTGGGCGTGGCATCCCAGCTTGTTCTTACCGAAGTGGTAACCCATCTTGCAACCATAAAGCGTAGATGGCTCAAACACACCTTCCTGCAGACCGATGAGTCCGTTTACGAGCTTGAAGACCGATCCTGGAGGATAGGAAGCCTGAACTGTGCGGTTGAACATCGGTTTGTAAGGGTTCGATGAGATCTCGCTGTAGTGCTGTCCTATGTCTGCAAGCATATCCACGTCGATACCCGGGCTGGAAACCATAGTCAGGATCTCACCTGTAGATGGCTCGATGGCGATAAGGCTTCCCACCTTGTTGTTCATCAGCATCTGTCCGTAATTCTGAAGCTTGGCGTCGATCGTTGTCGTAATGTTGTCGCCAGGTACGGCGTCCTTGTCAAACGCTCCGTCCGCATAACGCTGCTCGATCTTGTTGCGGGAGTTTCTGAGCCAGATGTTATATCCCTTCTCTCCGCGGAGCTCTTTCTCTCTCGCCGCTTCGATGCCGGTCTTGCCGGCGTAGTCTCCTGATTTATATTCGTCAGGGTGTTTTTCCATAAAGGCTGCATCCACTTCGGACACATATCCGAGGAGATTACCTCCCGCATTGAACGGGTACTCACGGATACTTCGTGCCTGTCCTCGGAATCCCGGGAACTGGTAGGCGACTTCCGCGAATCTCATATATTTCTCAGGCGGCATCTGCTTTATCATGACCACAGACTGGTAGCCGATGCGTCTGCTCTTCTGCTTATATTCATCCATCTTGTCCTTGATGAACTCGACGGGAACTTCAAGCACTCTGCTCAGCGCCAGGGTGTCGAACTCCTCGACCTCCTTAGGTGTTACCATAAGGTCATATGCGACCTTGTTGCCGACAAGGATGTTGCCGTTGCGGTCGTGGATGATGCCTCGGGTAGGGTAGATGGTTGCGTACACCATAGAATTGTTTTCAGCATCCATCTTGTACTTGTCTTCAATGATCTGGATGCTGAAAAGTTTTGCTATGAGGATGAGGGCCGCTATGCAAAGGCCGATGATGAGTTTGTTCTGCCTGTTCAGTTTCATCTGTCAGTCTCCTATTTTCTGTCGTCTGGAGTGAGGATGTGAGTGACAAGAAGTGAAAGAAGCCAGTTGCACACAAGCGATAAGCCGAAGTAGGTAAGGTTGTACCAGATTGGTCGGGTGCCGGCTCCGTCAAGGATTATGTATATGGCGAGGAACACCGCTATAGCGGTGGAAACTGCCGCAGACACCTTCAGCGCACCGAATTTTCCGAATGAGAAGCTGTCGTTGCGGGAAAGGAGGTCTTCGCCGAAGAATATGCGGATGATGCCTTTTCTCGCAAGGGCTACAGGAAGCAGCGCTGCAGCATTGATGCCTATCAGTCCTTCAGACAGCCAGTCTACTGAAAGACCGCTGAAGAAAGCTATGATCATACACAGCGGGGTGCTGACCTTCAAAGGTATGCAGAACACCATCACCGGAAGCATCGAAAGCATGATGTACGGTCCGAGCGGCGAGTAGTTGCAAAGGGCAATCTGGCAAAGCAGCATCAGGACATAAAGCAGTCCGAAGTTCTGGTTCATTCTCATATCTCGTCCTCCAATTCCTCTATCTCTTTCCTGCCGATGTTCTCGACGATGGTTACATATTTCAACTTGCCGAAGTCTTCAAAAAGAATCACCTCTATTTCGTAGGTCGAGCCGTTCACTATTTCAGCCTCACCTGCGGTTCCGATCGGAATGTCAGCAGGGAAGATGGTCGAGAAACCGCTTGTGTAGACGGTGTCTCCCGGCGTTACTTCCGCATGATGTGGGATCTCTTTGAGAATAGCTCGGGAACTGCTTCTGCCGTCCCAGCTCATCGGACCGATGAAGCCGTCCTTCCCAAGACGTGAGCTGACGCTCATCTCGTGGTTCTTGAACGAACGTGCATACGAATGATGCTCGCTTACAGCGTCAATCACTCCGATTACACCCTTTCCTGTGATGACTCCTGCTCCTTTGACGACTCCCTCTGCCGTACCCTTGTCCAGAATCATGTAGTTGTGGTGGGTGTTGTTGCTGATCTTGGCGATAGTTGCGGGGATGTACCTGAATTTGCCGGCCATTTCCTTGGATTGTTCCGGGATTTCAGAAACATGACTGTCTGCCATAGCGGCCTCCAGCTGGGCAACGCGGACTCTGAGCTCATGATTATCCAATGCAAGCTCGTCATTTCTCTTCTTGAGCGAGAAGTACTGGTTCACATTCTGTGAGAAACCCCAGATGTTCTTCATGAATGTCTGGCTTCCGTTGGAGAACCAGCTGTTCTGAAGCTCGCTGTTGTTGCTGAGCATACTCAACGCAGTCAACTCCAAAGCTATGAAGATGACTGCGTTAATGATGTGATATATGATGTTGCTTCTGCGCAAGGCCTTATCTCATAAGGAAGGTGTAGTTCTCAGTGTTCTTGAGAGCGAGGCAGGTTCCTCTTGCTACTGCTCTGAGCGGGTCTTCTGCAACGTGGAACGGAATGTTGATCTTCTCTGTGAGTCTTGTTGCAAGACCTCTGAGGAGTGATCCGCCACCTGCAAGGTGGATACCGCCCTCTACGATGTCTGAGTAGAGCTCAGGTGGAGTCTGCTCGAGCACGTGGATGATTCCGCTCTCGATTCTTGCCACTGACTTGTCAAGGCAGTGAGCGATCTCCTGATGAGTGATGGTAGCGTGAACCGGATGCGCTGTCATGAGGTTCGGACCAGTCACGTTGTATGGAGCAGGCTCTTCATCGAGGTTAGGGATAACAGCTCCGATTGCGATCTTGATCTTCTCAGCTGTGATCTGTCCTACTCTGATGTTGTGCTGCTGACGGAGATACATCTGAATGTCGTTGGTGAACACGTCACCAGCAACTTTGATCGAGTCCTGCACTACGATACCGCCGAGTGAAATCACTGCGATCTCAGTTGTACCACCTCCGATATCTACAACCATATTACCCTTAGGCGCCTCGACGTCGAGACCGATACCGAGAGCGGATGCCATCGGCTCATAGATCAGATAAACGTCGCGTCCTCCGGCGTGCTCAGTCGAGTCGCGGACCGCACGGATCTCCACCTCGGTACTTCCCGAAGGGATGCCTACCACGATCTTGAGGCTAGGTGTGAACAGTGATCTTCTCTTGCTGTTCACCTGCTTGATGAATCCGCGGATCATCATCTCTGCAGCGTTGAAGTCTGCGATGACACCGTCCTTGAGTGGGCGGACTGTCTTGATGCCAGGATTCTCCTTCTCCTGCATCAGCTTTGCCTTCTGGCCGAGTGCAAGGGCTTTTCCTGTGTTATTGTCGATCGCCACAATACTTGGCTCGTCGAGTACAATCTGGTCGTTCTGGAAGATGACCGTGTTCGCTGTACCCAAGTCAATGGCGAGTTCCTGTGTCAAAAAATTCAATCCCATATTTTGTACTTTTTTTTGTCTGTTTATAAAATCGCGTAAAATTACAAAATATTATTCATTTTTCGTAGAAAAACTTCAACACTTTCTTACTATTTTTGTGGAGTTAATCCTGAGGTTATGCAAAGAAGAAAATATGTCGTGATAATGGCTGCGGGAAGCGGTACCAGGATGGGTGCTCAGGTGCCGAAGCAATTCCTTGAACTTGGTGGAAAGGCAGTTCTCCAGAGGACTATAGAAGTCTTCCAGAGAGCTTGTGAGGGTGTTTCTGTGATTACCGTCCTTCCCAAGGAGCATATGAGCTATTGGAGAGAGTACTGCCTCAGCCGCAACTTCACCTGTCCGCAGGTGCTCGTGGCTGGCGGAATCACCCGTTTCCATTCAGTGCGTAACGCTTTGGCGAAAGTACCTGAAGGCGCCTTGGTCGCAATTCACGACGGAGTCAGACCTCTTGTGACAGAGGATCTTGTCAAGAAGCTTTTTGAAGTGGCGGAACAGAAGCAGGCAGTCGTGCCTGTCATTCCGTGTGTCGACACAATGAAGGTGCTTGAGAATAAGGACGGTGCCTTGAAGACCATCCCGGGAGCTAAGGCTGACAGGTCGGTACTTTATGGCGTACAGACTCCCCAAGTGTTTTATTCAGAAGTTGTTAAGAGTGCATATATGATGGCCTACGACACAGCTTTCACCGACGATGCTTCGGTGGTAGAGAAGTATGGTAAAGATATATGTTATATCGAGGGGGAGAGGTTCAATATAAAAATAACCACCCAGGATGATATGGTTCTGGCCAAGGCAATTGACGCCTTGAGGAGATAAAAATAAAAGGCTTACAATTCGTAAGCCTTTCGTTTTTATAATAGATCCTTTTCTTTCTTGCTTTTCTTGACGCTGGCAGAGAAGCTTGTGTTCTGGTACTCCTTCACCCAGACCTGTCTTTCAATCGCCTGGTCGAGTGAGATTTGAGTCTCTGTCTGCTGAACGTAAGGGATCTTCTGGATAGTGTTCAGAAGGATCTGCATAAGATGGTCGTGGTCAAAACAGTAGAGCTTGATAAGAAGTGCATGCTTACCGGTTACGAAATGACACTCGACGATCTCTGAAATCTTCTTGAATGATTCGATTACATCAGGATACTTGTTAGCTTCTGAAAGTGATACGCTCACAAAAGCACATACATTCAGGCCCAAAGCCTGAGGCTTGACAAGCAGACGTGAGCCGGTGATGACACCATTGGTCTCCAATCTCTTGACTCTCTGGTGGATAGCTGCTCCGGAAACACCGCACTCGCGAGCGATTTCCAGGAACGGCATTCTGGCATTCTTGACCAGGAATGACAAAATCTTCTGGTCGATTTGATCAATCTGATAGCTTGACATAGTGGCTTTGGTTATAAATTAAAACAAATTCCGACCGCTAATTTAATGACAAAATTTAAAATGTCAAAAAAATGGGTCGGAAATTTACACTTTTTAAATTTACTTACGCCTTTTCTTACGCCCTGTAGGTTCTGAGCTGGCGATGATCTCTTTGCACTTATCTTCTGTAAGCGAAGTGGCTTCGACATCCTTCGGAATCTTGTAATTGCTGCCTGCGTGCTTTATGTATGGGCCGTAGGCTCCGTTGATGACCTGCATGTCGCTATCCTTGAATTCGGCAATTACTCCTCCGGTGTTCTTGCTGAGAGTGTCCTGAATCAGTCCGATACAAGTAGCAAGATCTACCTTAAGTGGGTCGGTGCCTCGTGGCAGAGCCACATTCTTATCACCGTATTTGATATATGGTCCGAAGCGACCTTTTGTGCAGATAATGTCAATGCCCTCATGCTGACCTACTGTACGTGGGAGCTCAAAAAGCTTGATAGCTTCCTCAAGAGTGATACTCTCAATGAGCTGTCCCGGTGCCAGGCTCGCGTACAGCTTGTTTTCGCCGTCGCCTTTCTGAACATAAGGTCCGTACTGGCCGAAGCGAGCTACAAGCGGCTGACCGTCACTAGGGTCAACTCCGAGCTCTCTGCTAACGTGGCTGTACTCCTTATTGCTTATGGTTTCCTGTACTTTGTCATGGAAAGGTGAGTAGAATCCGCTGATCACGCTGTTCCATACCATCTCACCTTCTGCGACCTTGTCGAAGTCCTCCTCGACGTTTGCAGTGAACTGGTAGTCAAGCACTGTAGGGAAGTTCTTCACGAGGAAGTCTGTGACGATCATTCCGATCTCCTGAGGAATCAGGCGGTTCTTTTCTGCTCCGACTGTCTCGTTCTTGACAGATGAAGTGATCTTGCCGTTCTTGAGGGCAAGATTTGTTACGCTGTGCTTAACTCCTGTCTTGTCCCCCTTTATGATATATCCACGTCCCTTTGTGAGGGTTGTGATAGTAGGAGCGTATGTGGAAGGACGGCCGATGCCGAGCTCTTCGAGCTTCTTGACGAGGGTCGGCTCGGAATAACGAGCCGGTGCTGCGGTAAACTTGCACTCGGCTGTTATGCCCTTCTCGAACATTGTGTCTCCGATGTGCATCTCAGGGAGGATTACTGTCTCATCGTCCTGTGACGGTTCGTCAGTACTCTCGATATAAAGCTTGAGGAAGCCTTCGAAAAGCACTTCTGTTGCCTGTACGTTGAATTTCTCCTCGCCCTTGTCTGAAGACACCTTTATGTCTGTCTTGAGCACACGTGCATCAGACATCTGTGATGCAACAGTTCTCTTCCAGATGAGTTCATAGAGTTTCTTCTCCTGTGGTGTACCCTCGATGGAGGTGTTCTCTATGTATGTAGGGCGGATGGCCTCGTGGGCTTCCTGCGCGCCTTTCGACTTTGTCCTGTACTGTCTTACTTTTGAATATTCCTCGCCGAAGTTGTTGATGATGAAGTTCTTCGCTGTGTTGATGGCGAGTGATGAGAGGTTGGTCGAGTCGGTACGCATGTATGTGATGAGTCCGTGCTCATAGAGCTTCTGAGCGATGCTCATAGTCTGGCTTACGGAAAGTCTCAGTTTGCGTGCCGCCTCCTGCTGGAGAGTAGAGGTCGTGAATGGAGCGGCAGGTGTTCTTGTGCCCTCCTTCTTTTCGATCTCGGAGATGCTGAAGTTGGCTCCAATGCATCTTTCAAGGAACTCCCTTGCTGACTCGATGTCCTTGAACCTTCTGTCCAAAGTTGCCTTCACAAGGGTCTTCTCAGGAGTGCCTTCCGGATGGAAAATGGCGTCTACCTTATAATATTGTTCGTTGGTGAATGCATTGATCTCTCTTTCCCTGTCTACGACAAGTCTCAGCGCCACTGACTGCACGCGTCCGGCAGAGAGCTTCGGCTGGATCTTTCTCCAGAGAACAGGTGACAGCTCGAAACCTACGAGTCTGTCAAGCACACGGCGTGCCTGCTGTGCGTTGACGAGGTTCATGTCGATCTCGCGAGGGTTCTCGATGGCGTTCAGGATTGCGTTCTTGGTGATCTCGTGGAATACGATGCGTCGTGTGTTGTCCTTCTCCAGACCGAGGGTCTCGAAGAGGTGCCATGATATGGCTTCTCCCTCACGGTCCTCATCGGATGCGAGCCACACTGTAGAAGCTGTCTGGGCCGCCTTCTTGAGGTCAGCGAC
This sequence comes from uncultured Bacteroidales bacterium, assembly GCA_947367375.1. Taxonomy (GTDB): domain Bacteria; phylum Bacteroidota; class Bacteroidia; order Bacteroidales; family UBA932; genus Cryptobacteroides. The sequence goes on from CANBDZ010000046.1 coordinate 10,928, forward strand.
TACTTTCTTCTTGTCTGCGGGTATTACATATTTGGGACTGAATCCTCCCTCTATATCTATACTGAGTTCGTTGTCAAGCAGATCTCTGATGTGTCCGAAGCTGGATTTTACCACATAATCTTCTCCCAGAAACTTCTGAATTGTTCCCGCTTTTGCCGGAGACTCCACTATCACAAGATTTTTTCTTTCTGTCATTCTCTGTTCCTCCTCCTTTTTCAAAAGAAAGTGCAAAGTAAGGTACAAAGTGGGCAATTTTCCAAATTTTGTTGCTATTTTTGTCAATTTGTAGGAGGCCTGTACGAGCTGTCGCCTACGGCGACCCGCACGGGAAATAAAATGACACAAAAAAGCGCAGAATAATGACAGAAGCGACAAGAAAGAAAATAGTGATGTGGTTCTGGATCCTTTTCACTACACCGATAGTGCTGGTGATAGGACTCCTCGCATCAGTCTGGGCATTTGCCGACATCCCTTCGTTTGAAGAACTGGAAAACCCTGACAGCAAGCTCGCCACCGAGGTGATTTCGTCAGATGGAGAGATTCTGACTACTTTCCATATAGAGAACAGATCATTCGTGACTTACGAGGAATTGTCCGAGCATTTGGTGAACGCGGCCATCGCAACTGAGGATTCGCGTTTCTATAAGCACTCCGGAATCGACTTCGAGAGTCTTGCACGAGTTCTTGTCAAGACTCTTCTTGCCGGTGATTCAAGCCAGGGAGGAGGTAGTACCATCACCCAGCAGCTCGCGAAGACCCTCTATCCACGTGAGTCTGTGAACTCAAAGTTCAAGATGGTGTGGATAAAGCTGAAGGAGTGGATCACAGCGGTGAAGCTCGAGCGCAACTACACCAAGGAGGAGATCATGAATATGTACATGAATCAGATCTTCTTCGGAAGTAATGCGTACGGTATCAAGGCTGCAGCCCAGACCTTCTTCGGAAAGAATCCGGTTGACCTTACTGTTGAAGAGGCTGCGACCCTTGTGGGAATGGTGAACAAGCCTACAAGATACAACCCTGCGATCAATCCGGACAAGTCGCTTACAAGAAGAAACTTCGTCATATCAAGAATGGAGCAGAATGGCTTCCTTACAAAGGAGGAGCGTGATTCAATCCAGCAGATACCGATTACCTTGTCTTATCAGATCCAGGATCATAATGCCGGCATAGCTCCATATTTCAGAGATATGCTTCGTCGCACAATGAATGCGAAAGAGCCGAAACGTTCGTCATACAATCAGTATGAGGACTATGTTGTGGACTCACTCCAGTGGGCTGACGACCAGCTTTACGGATGGCTGAACAAGAACACCAAGGCTGACGGTACTCCATACAACCTCGACAAGGACGGTCTCAGGATCTACACAACCATCGATTCGAGAATGCAGAGATATGCAGAGGAGGCAGTTGCCGAGCATCTTGGAAAGGATCTTCAGAAGAGCTTCTGGAGAGACCTCAGATGGAAGAGAAACAAGCCGTTCTCTGATGACATCGATGTTCAGACAATTGACCAGCTGATGAAGCAGGCAAGACGATGGAGCGACCGCTACCGCATCATGAAGGCAAACGGCGCTTCTGAGTCGGAGATTCGCAAGAGCTTTGACGAGCCGGTGAAGATGAGGGTGTTCTCTTGGAACAAGAACGGATATATCGACACCGTCATGACTCCGAACGACTCCATTAAATATTATAAGTCTCACCTTCGTGCGGCATTCATGGCGATGGAGCCTGAGACAGGCCACGTAAAGGCATATGTCGGAGGACCGAACTACCGTTACTTTAAATATGACAACGTACGTCAGGGTAAGCGTCAGGTAGGATCGACAATCAAGCCTTTCCTCTATACATTGGCTATGCAGGCAGGTATGAGCCCTTGCGACAAGGTGGTGAACGTGCCTCAGACCTTCATCGTGAATGAGGAGGAGACCTGGACACCTGCAAGTACCGACAAGGATGAGTGGATCGGCCAGACAGTTACCTTGAAATGGGGTCTTACAAAGAGTTCGAACAACATCTCAGCCTACCTGATGAAACAGTTCGGCCCTTATGCAATGGTGGATATGATGAGGAAGATGGGTATCGGCTGCTACCTTGATCCGGTAAACTCCCTTTGCGTAGGTGCGGCTGACATCGCAGTATATGAGATGGTTTCTGCATATAACTCCTTCCCTTCACGCGGAGTCTATGTGTCTCCGATCTTCGTCACAAGAATCGAGGACAGCATGGGTAACGTGCTGGGTGAGTTCACAAACCACAAACGTGAAGCTATAAGCGAGTACACAGCCTACCTTATGGCTAACCTGATGCAGGGTGTCGTAAACAGCGGTACGGGTGTCAGACTTAAAGCCAAGTACGGACTTACAGGTGAAATCGCCGGCAAGACAGGTACGACAAATGACCAGTCGGACGGATGGTTCATCGGTTACACTCCGTCACTTACAGCAGGTGTCTGGGTCGGAGCAGAAGACCGTCAGGTTCACTTCGAGTCTCTCTCTCTTGGTGGAGGATCCAACATGGCCCTTCCTATCTGGGGACTCTTCATGCAGAAGTGCCGTTCGGACAAGAGCCTGGGACTGGATCCGGAAGAGAAGTTCATGGCCCCTCCAGGCATCACGCTTGATTTGAACTGCGACGGCAGTGACGCGGACGCAGCGGCAAAGGCGGCAGAAGAAGGTTACGTAGAAGAAGAAAGTCAGGATTATTTCTTTGATTAAATATGGAAATCAATAAGATAGCAGTAATATATGGAAGTGACTCCTCAGAATGGGAGGTGTCATGCAGAAGCGGCGAGTTCACCGCTTCAAGAATGGACGGACATAAGTTCGATGTATATGAAATATTCGCCCGCTTCGGCAAGTGGACTCTCGTGGCTTACAGGAAGAAGAACTCAATGAGGGTTATCCTTCCGGAGAACGAGCGCCCTGTCATCGATAAGTCAGACTTTTCAGTGACTGTCGGAGGCGAGAAGGTAAAGTTCGACTATGCATACATAATGCAGCACGGTACTCCGGGAGAGAACGGCCTCATGCAGGGTTACCTCGAGATGCTGGGTGTGCCGCACAGCGGCTGCAACGCATTCGTGTCAGCCATTACCTTCGACAAGTTCTCATGCAAGAGCTACCTCAAGGATGTGGATTTCGTCAAATGTGCTGACGATATGTTCATGCGCAAGGGCGAGTCTCTTGAAGGAAAGGCGCAGAAGGCTGTCGAGAGACTTGGTCTTCCGATGTTCGTGAAGCCGACAGACGGAGGAAGCAGCTTTGGCGTGACCAAGGTGAAGACAGTTGAGGATTTCGACAAGGCTGTTGAATATGCATTCTCAGAAGGTAATATGCTCATCGCAGAAGCAGCTGTCGTAGGACGCGAGCTCACTTGCGCTGTATATTATAATGGTAAGGAGAATGTCGCCCTTCCGGTGATTGAGATCATTACAGACAACGAGTTCTTCGACTATGAGGCGAAGTACAACGGTCACAGCAAGGAAGTGTGCCCGGCTCAGATTCCTGACACCCTCCGCGACGAGATCCAGGAGGTTTCAAAGAAGATCTATGCACACCTCGGCTGCAGCGGCCTTGTGCGAGTTGACTATATATGCTCAGAAGACGGACTTTACTTCCTTGAAGTGAACACCATCCCTGGAATGACAGCCGCTTCCCTTGTGCCTCAGATGGTCCGTGCTTCAGGAATGGACATGACAGACTTCCTGACAACTATCATCGAAAACTCATAAGGTTTCAAATGAAGCTGAAACAGCTCATAACAGAATCAGTAAAGACCGTTTCAAGATGCTACCCTGAAGAGGAGGCACGAGAAATGGTCTTTGCCTATCTTGAATATGCCTTCGGCACTAAGAAGTACACCCATATAATCGAGCCTGATTATGAAATATCGGAAGATGGAGTTTCTCAGTCTCAGCAGGCATTCGACAGGATGGCTTCCGGTGAGCCGCTTCAGTATGTGACAGGCGAGGCCTATTTCTACGGCAGACGCTTCTCAGTTACATCTTCTGTGCTGATCCCACGTCCCGAGACAGAAATCCTCTGTCAGAGTGTCTTGAGTTCTTCAGGTGCAGAGAGAGATGCAAGGATTCTGGATCTGTGTACAGGTTCCGGATGTATAGCCTGGACTCTTGCCCTCGAACTGCCTGGCGTTCAAGTGACTGCTGTGGACATCTCTGATGATGCTCTGAAAGTGGCTTCCGGACAGGATTTCTCAGAAGAAATCAGCCGATCAGCCGCTCTCAAGCCTGATTTCATCAAGGCTGATGTCCTGGCTACACCTTTGGCTGAGCTTGGTCAGTTCGATGTTCTGACAAGCAATCCACCTTATGTAATGGAGTCCGAGAAGGCTTTGATGAGACGCAATGTCCTTGATCACGAACCGGAACTCGCCTTGTTCGTTACAGACGAGGATCCACTTGTCTTCTATCGTGCAGTCGCTCTTTGGGCTTCTGCCCTTCTTAAGCCGGAGGGTTTAGGTATCGTGGAAATCAATGAGGCATTAGGTGCTGAAACTGCTGTTGTCTTTGCAGAGGCGGGTATGGCCGATGTCAAAATAATCTGCGACTTGCCGGGTAAAGAGCGTTTTGTATCATTCAGAAAACCGAAAACAGACTGATGCTACC
>CANBDZ010000047.1 GCA_947367375.1 uncultured Bacteroidales bacterium
ACTTTACACAGAACGGCAACGCAACATATTTTGACATAAAGATAAATTTATATAACTTTGCCGATGAATATTTGGCAAGTCATTTGCCGGATAGACAGTTCAATGGGGATGTTTTGGTTTTGACAGCATCAGACATTGGGCGGTAAGCACGCCGGGCGTTGTAGGTTTGCCCGTTAATCTCGGCCTTCAAACAATTAGTTGGCAACAACTCTTATGCACTCGCTGCGTAGTCTGCAAAGCACACTACCTTAATCCGCGACGCCAAGGCTGCGTCGCCGACGAGTATCCCTCCAGCCTTTAGGCCGGTTATGGCTGGAAACCGGGGTATCATCCAAACCGGATGCTCGGGAGGACTCCTTTAAATCCCGCTAAGCTTTAGAGGATAAGCGTACGATGGCCTGTCTTCCGGCAGCCGTACGACGAAAACCAAAGGCAGACTAAGCGTGTAGAAAGCTCTCTGGTGCGGTGTTTGGACGGCGGTTCGAGTCCGCCCATCTCCACAAACGAAGGAAGGTTCAGCTGCGGCTGAACCTTTTCCGTTTGCGGAGATCTATCTCAACCCCAGTCAGCTTTGCTGACAGCCCCTGTTAGGGGCATACCTCCTTCCGCTGCGCTCCAGTCGGGCGTCCCCGCTGCTTCGACTTTTACAAAAGTCTCGCTGACGCGGATGACGCGGCGCTGATGCGCATTGTTACGTCGCAATTGGGCAAACTCTGTTGCACGGTCAGATCTTAGAACAGTGGGCCACTGTTGCTGGAGTCATTTTGCTTATCATTTTGCACCAGATACCAATTAGCACCAACTCCCTAGTCCTTGCAGAAGCCTCTTTTTAAGGACTAGCGCATCATTTTCTGCCTCCAGTCCTTGTTTAGGCCCCTTTTTAAGGACTGGCACATCATTTCTGACCCCTAGTCCTTGCTGAAGCCTCTTTTCAAGGACTGGAGACGGGTTGTGATCTAGGTCAGACGGATATTTGCCTCCGCAATCCTTCTGTTTCAACTTTTTTTGTATTATATTTGCTTGATTTACTGTGTCTATGGCACAAGGGGGCGGTGGATGGCTCCCGGGAAGTTGCCAAGGCTTTGTAAATCAGGGATATAATAAGGAATTTAGTAGGAAACGAATATGATAAAGAGGATTTTATCACTGTTGGCGGTGTTTTCTGTGGTTGCTTTCTGTGCTTCAAATGCACTTGCGCAGATGACTGATGATGCCCTTGTTACTTATGTGATGGATGCGATGTCTTCGGGAAAGTCGCAGACTGAGATTGCCAAGGAGTTGGCAGGAAAGGGTGTCAGTGCGGATCAGATCACACGTCTTAAGTCTATGTATGACAAGGGTGGCGTCGAACTGCCTGGCGGAAGTAAGTCGGTGAAGACTATGTCGGACAGGACCAGGAAGGTGGATTTCAAGCTGCTTGAGAAGGAGTTCTTTGCTCTTGACAGTCTTGCTACTGAGGAAAAGGAGAAGGAGGTTTTCGGAAGAAGCATCTTCACAAACCGTAATCTTTCTTTTGAGCCTAATGTCAACATCCCGACTCCGGCCAACTACAAACTTGGCCCAGGGGATGAGGTCATCATTGACATCTGGGGATCCAACGAGGCTACTATCCGTCAGACTATCTCTCCTGACGGCTTCATAAATGTACCTAATCTTGGTCTGATCAGTCTTAATGGAATGACTGTGAAGAATGCAGATTCATATCTTCGCAAGAAGTTTGGCAAGATCTACCCTGTGGATGGCGAGAATCCTGAGTCGGACATCAAGCTTACACTTGGAAACATCAGAAGTATCCAGGTAAACATCCTCGGTGAGGTTGCGGTTCCTGGAACATATTCATTGTCTTCATTGTCAACTATTTACAATGCTCTTTACTGTGCCGGTGGAGTAAGCGATGTGGGAACTCTCCGTGAGATCCGCCTTGTCAGAAACAAGAAGACCATCGCTACAGTGGACGTGTATGACTTCATCCTTAACGGAAATTCTTCGGATGATGTGAAGCTTCAGGATGGTGACGTGATCATTGTGGCTCCGTACAAGCAGCTTGTAGACGTGGCTGGAAAGGTGAAGCGACCTATGGTCTACGAGATGAAGGAAGGCGAGACAGTAAAAGACATCATCGACTATTCCGGAGGTTTCTCAGGCGATGCCTACAAGTCAAATCTTCGTCTTATCCGCAGAAATGGAGTTGAGTATCAGGTCTACACAGTGGATTCAGAAGACTTCGGAGCATTCACTCTTATGGACGGTGACTCTCTTACCGTGGAGACAATGCTCGACAGATACGCAAACAAGATCGACATCCAGGGTGCTGTATATCGTCCGGGAGCCTACCAGCTTGGAGGTAATATCACTACAGTCTCTCAGCTCATCAAGAAGGCAGACGGTCTCAAGGGTGACGCGTTCACCAACCGTGCTATCCTCTACCGCGAGAAGGAGGACCTTACAAGACAGATAATCCCAATTGACATCAAGGCCCTCCTTAATGGAAGCGCGGATGACGTCCTTCTCCAGAAGAATGACAGTCTTTATGTCTCGAGCATTCACGAACTTCAGGACATTGGTCTCGTTTCACTCGAGGGTGAGGTGGCAAATCCTGGAGAATACCCATACGCAGAAAATATGACACTCGAGGATCTCATCCTTCAGGCCGGTGGTCTTCTTGAGTCAGCTTCAACAGTGAGAATCGACGTCAGCAGACGAATCAAGAATCCTGGCAGCACAACTCAGCTGGATTCTATCGGTCAGGTCTTCACATTCGCCCTTAAGGACGGCTATGCGATTGACGGTGAACTTCTTTTCAGCCTTCAGCCATACGATCAGGTGTTTGTGCGCAGAAGTCCGGGTTACTTTGAGCAGACCCACGTAACAATCAGCGGTGAGGTAATCTTCCCTGGCAACTATGTCCTCACACACAAGACTGAGCGTATCTCTGACCTTGTGAAGAAGGCGGGCGGCGTAAACAGCTGGGCTTATGTGAAGGGAGCACGACTCCAGAGAAAGATGAACGAAGACGAGAAACGAAGAGTAGAGTCGACTCTCGAGGTTCTGGATTCGGCAAAGGACAGTATCAATGTCGAGAATCTTAACCTTGCCGAGTACTACTATGTCGGAATCGACCTTCAGCAGGCACTCGCAAAGCCGGGCAGCGACATGGACCTTGTCCTCAGAGAAGGCGACCAGCTTTTTGTGCCTGAGTACATCAACACAGTGAAGATCTCTGGTAACGTAATGTACCCTAACACAGTGACTTACAATCCGGAATTCCTCGTAAGCGACTATGTGGAGATGGCCGGCGGCTACGGCTACCACTCGAAGAAGAGCAAGGCTTACATCATCTATATGAACGGAAATGTCACAAGAGCACGTAAGTTCTCAAAGGATGTTATCGAGCCGGGATGCGAGATCGTGATCCCGCAGAAACGTCAGAGGGACACCAAGCTCTCGGAGATCCTGAGCATCGCGACAACATCGTCATCGCTCGCAACTATGTTCGCAACCTTGGGTAACATCATCACTTCAATGAAATAACAGGCTATGACAGATAAGAATAAAGATATATACGAAGACGAGGGCATCGACGTCGCTGCCCTTTTCGCAAAGCTCTGGAAACGCAGAAGCCTGATCATCAAGTGCTGCGTTGTGGGCGTGGTCCTCGGACTCGTCGTAGGATTCAGCATACCTAAGACATACAAGGCTAAGGCAGTCTTCACTCCGGAAACTCAGCAGAGAATCGGAGCCGGAGTAAGCTCTATAGCATCGATGATGGGTGTCAGCCTGGACAACAGTATGGATGCCATCGATGTGGAGATGTATCCGGATGTGGTAGGATCAACCCCGTTCCTTTTCAACCTTCTCGACCTCCAGGTCCAGACCAAGGACGGCAAGATCGACACTACGCTTACTGAGTATATCCTCAATCATCAGAAGAAGGCCTGGTGGAGTCACGTGATGGGTGCTCCATTCAAACTTATCGGTCTTATGATGCCGGATAAGGAAGATGAGGAAGAAGAGGCTGAACTCGTGATGACGAATCTTCCGAAAGCCGAGCGCCGCGTAATGAAACACTTGAGGAACGACATTCACGTTCTCGTCGACAAGAAGACAGGAATGACATCGATGTCGATCGAGATGCAGGATCCTTATGTGGCTGCGACAGTGCTCGAGGCAGTGGTCGAGAATCTTAAGACATATGTATCCGACTATCGTACGTCTAAGGCCCGTCAGGATGTTGAGAATCTTTCGGTAATATGCGAGGAGAGACGTCAGGACTATTACGCTGCACAGCAGGCATATGCAAAATATACCGACGCCAACAAGAATGTCGTGCTCAACAGCACCAAGGCTGAGGCTCAGCGCCTCCAGCAGGAGATGAACCTGGCCTACCAGGTGTATTCGCAGGTCGCAACCCAGCTTGAGGGAGCAAGAATCAAGGTCCAGCAGGACAAGCCGGTCTTTGCGGTGCTCGAGCCTGTGACAGTACCTTACAAGAAATCAGCTCCAAGCAAAGCAAAGATACTCGTAGTATTCACTCTTCTTTCAGGCTGCCTTGCTGCTGCCTGGGTCCTCTTCCTGGAAGACTTCTGGAAGAAATTCAAGAATAATCTTTAATGTCATTATGAAAGGAATCGTTTTGGCCGGAGGAAGCGGTACACGCCTCTATCCTATAACAAAGGGAGTCAGCAAGCAGCTGCTGCCTATCTTCGATAAGCCGATGATATATTACCCTCTTTCTGTGCTCATGCAGGCAGGAATCAAGGATATTCTCGTGATCTCCACACCGTACGACCTTCCGGGCTTTCAGCGTCTGCTCGGAGACGGAAGCGATTATGGTGTGAATATATCATACGCTGAGCAGCCGTCACCTGACGGCCTGGCGCAGGCGTTCATCATCGGAGAGAAATTCATCGGCGATGACAGCGTGTGTATGGTGCTGGGAGACAACATCTTCCACGGCAACGGCTTTACGCCGATGCTCGCGGAAGCGGTGAGGGCCGCAGAAGAAGATGCTATGGCAACTGTGTTCGGCTACTGGGTGAGCAATCCTCAGAGATACGGAGTTGCAGAGTTCGACGAAAACGGAAAATGCCTTTCCATCGAGGAGAAGCCGACCGAGCCTAAGTCCAACTATGCTGTCGTAGGTCTTTACTTCTATCCTAACAAGGTAGTCGAGACTGCAAAGGCAGTGAAGCCGTCAGCAAGGGGAGAGCTGGAGATCACATCAGTGAACCAGAAGTTCCTGGAGGACGGAGAGCTTATGGTTCAGACCCTCGGAAGAGGATTCGCATGGCTCGACACCGGTACTCACGACTCACTTTCAGAAGCATCGACCTTTGTTGAGGTGATAGAGAAGCGTCAGGGACTCAAGATTGCCTGCCTTGAGGAGATCGCATACCGTCAGGGATGGATCGACGTGCAGAAGCTTGAGGAACTTGCACAGCCGATGATAAAGAACCAGTACGGCCAGTATCTTATGAGCCTTATCAAGAAATAAATATGGATTACAGGAGGAATATAATCATAACCGGAGGTGCGGGATTCATCGGAAGCCACGTTGTGAGACTCTTCGTCAACACCTATCCCGACTACCGCATAATCAATGTCGACAAACTCACATATGCCGGCAACCTCGCGAACCTTAAGGATATAGAGGAATGCCCGAACTACGTCTTCATCAAGGCAGACATATGCGACTTCGAGAAGATGCTCGAGATTATGACGGAGTACAGTGTGGACGGCATTATCCATCTTGCGGCTGAGACCCATGTGGACCGTTCTATCAAGGATCCGTTCACATTTGCAAAGACAAATGTACTCGGTACACTTTCACTCCTGCAGGCAGCCCGTCACACATGGGAGGCCCTGCCGGAAAAATACGAAGGAAAGAGATTCTATCATATAAGCACAGACGAGGTCTACGGTGCTCTCGAACTTGATTCTCCTGATGGAGAAGCTCCATACGGAACCGAGTTCTTCAGAGAGACAACCAAATACGATCCACACAGCCCGTACTCGGCGTCAAAGGCTTCGTCGGATCATTTCGTAAGGTCATTCCACGACACCTACGGTATGCCAGTAGTAGTCACAAACTGCTCGAATAACTACGGCCCGTATCAGTTCCCGGAGAAACTTATCCCATTGTTTATCAATAACATAAGAAAGGGTAAGCCGCTCCCCGTCTATGGTAAGGGAGAGAATGTCCGTGACTGGCTTTATGTCGAGGATCACGCAAGAGCAATAGACCTTATTTTCCATAAGGGCAAGACCGCTGAGACCTATAACATCGGAGGATTCAACGAATGGAAGAACATCGACCTGATCAAGGTCATCATTGCCACGGTTGACCGTGTACTCGGTAATCCGGAGGGACAGAGTCTCAGTCTCATCACGTATGTGACCGACCGAGCTGGCCACGATCTCAGATATGCGATAGACTCATCCAAGCTCCATGACGACCTCAGTTGGGAGCCTTCCCTCCAGTTCGAGGAAGGCATCGAGAAGACAGTACTCTGGTACCTCGACAACCAGGACTGGATGGATGACGTCACATCAGGAGACTATCAGAAGTATTACGAGGAAATGTATTCGAGACGATAGAGTAAATGAGAGGAACGCAGGAGACATCGATAAAAAGGAATTTTGTGTATAAAAGCATACTGACAGTGTCAGGCTATCTGGTTGCTTTTATCATATTTCCGTATGTCTCGCGCATTCTCGGAGTGGCAAATGTAGGACTTGTAAACTTCGTTGACAACACTGTCCAGTACTTCCTTCTCTTTGCATCGATGGGTATCAATGTGCTCGGTGTCAGGGAGATAGCGAGGGTTAAGGATAATCCGGGAGAAAGGAACAAGGTCTTCTCCAACCTTATAGGTGTGAATCTCCTGTTCACGCTCCTGACCTTGACGGCGTACTTCTTCATAGTTACGCTTTCGCCTCAGTTGAGCCAGTACAAGGAACTCTTTTACACCGGTTCAGCCAAAATCCTGTTCACCGCCTTCCTCATAGAGTGGTTCTACACCGGACTTGAGGATTTCAGATATATAACCATAAGGTCGGTCGCTGTAAAGCTTCTTTATGTCCTTTCCATATTCCTTCTTGTCAGAGGTCCGCAGGATTATAAGATATATTTCTACCTGACCGTGGCGATGACGGTGGTCAATGCTGTGATAAACCTCCTTCACGCCCGTGGCTATGTGAAGGTGGACTTCAAGGAGATCTTCAATTTCAGGTACATACGTCAGAACATCACTTTGGGCATCTATTCGGTGATGACTTCCATGTACTTGACATTCAATGTGATGTATCTCGGTCTTGTGACCGATAATGTTCAGGTCGGCTATTACACGACCGCATATAAACTGTACACTGTCGTGCTTGGATTCTTCTCGGCCTTCACTTCTGTGATGCTTCCGAGGATGAGTGCCCTCGTGTCGGGAGAACAGACAGAGCGTTTCAAACGTCTTGTGTCCAAGTCCTTCTCCGCGATGTCGATGTTCAGTATGCCCCTTATCATGTGCAGCCTTGTGATGGCGCCTCAGATTGTGGCCGTTCTTGCAGGTCCAGGCTATGAAGGAGCTGTTCTTCCTATGAGGATCATAATGCCGGCTGTGCTTTTCGTCGGTATAGCCCAGGTGCTGGCCTTGCAGATACTTATGCCTCTTCAGAAGGAGAAGATCCTGCTTACCGCCTCTGTTGTGGGAGCGGCTGTCGCCGTGACGGTGAATATGCTGTCGGTGAAGGCGCTTCAGGGCGTAGGCTCTGCTGTCGTCCTGCTCTGTTCAGAATTCGTGGTGACGATGGTATATGTCATATATATATATCGAAATAAAATCGTTGCGCTCCCTTGGAGCGAGATCGTGAAGAACCTTCTCGTGTCGCTTCCGAGCGTGGCTGTGGCTGTGCTCTGCGCAGCAACCATCGCAAATGAATATATATCCCTTGGTGTCGGAATCGTCGCTGCCGTGCTTGTGTGGTCGGTGATGATGGTGGCATTCAGACGTGAAACCCTTGTGGACGTGATAGGTAAGAGAAGATGACGGCTGTGATATTCATATTGTTCTTTGTCGTTGCTTTCGCCTATCTGTGCGAGAGGGGAGAGATGCGTCCAAAGCGTTCCAAGGCTTGGCTCATCATCCTGTTGCCGGTGCTTGTCACTATCGCTGCCTTCCGTTCTCCTCTGATGCCGGACTACGAGAACTATGAACTGTTCTTCCATTTTGGAAATGCCAGATTTGAGACAGGATTTGTGACTGTGACTGAGTGGATCAAGGCTCTGGGAGGCGGTCTGCATTTCTTCCTTGCCTTCTTTGCGGGAGTCTCTATAGCTCTGAAATTCACTGCTATAGACAAGATGACCAAGCTCGTGCTCGGCTCGCTGCTGGTCTATATATCCAATATATATATACTTCACGACCTTATTCAGATGAGGTGTGCCGTCGCTTCGGGACTGATGCTTCTGGCGGTATATTTCTCGGTGGAGAAGAAGTGGCTTAAGTTTGCCATATGCTTTGTGGTGGCCTTCCTTTTCCATTATTCGGCGCTAGCCTTTGTGTTCATCCTTTTCCTGAACACGGAGAAGCCGCGCAAGCTTCTTTTTGCCGGCCTTATCGCTGTGTCGTATGTGCTTGCTCTGGCCGGTACGACCTTCGGCTCTATGGTAGGTCTGCTGCCGTTCGAGTTTGTGCAGGATGCCTTGGCGATGTACCAGGACAATATATATGAGGAGATAAATATATTCAATGCCATGCAGCTGTTGAGAGTGGCGCTGTGCTTCTTCCTGCTGTATTTCATTGACACGATAAGTCGCCACAACCGTTTTGCGGTACTGCTGGTGAAGATATACGCGGTCTCGCTGAGCTGCCTTGTGCTGTTCTCGGACCTGCCGGTCCTCGCTTTCCGCATAAGCGAGCTCCTGCTCGTGGTGGAATGTCTCATCGTTCCGATGATGTACTACACCGTGAAAGGAACTGAGATTGTGAGAAAACTGCCGGTTGTGGCGGTTTCGGCAGTCATATTGATATTGAATGTAACCAAAGCGGCTTTGTTGGTTTAAGGATATGGATGTTTCGATTATTATAGTCAATTATTGCACTGCAGGGCTTGTGGCCGCTGCTGTGGAATCGGTTGTGCATCTGACGCAGGGTGTCTCTTATGAGGTGCTCATCGTCGACAATGCATCTCCAGATGGCTCTGGTGCGGAACTTCAGACCAGATATGCAGCAGATGAGAAGGTGAAGGTCATCCTGTCTGAGGTGAATCTCGGCTTTGGTGGTGCCAACAATCTCGGCTTCAGCCAGTCGCAGGGAAGGAATGTCTTCCTGCTGAACCCAGACACTGTCCTGCTCAATGATGCTGTTTCGCTTCTGTCTCTCTATCTTGATGATAATGAAGAGGCTGGAGTGTGTGGCGGCAATCTTTATACAGCTGAGGGACAGCCTGCTTCGTCATTCAAGAGGCTTTTCCCGTCTGTGGGAGCCGAACTGAGCAGCCTTATGTGTCATGTCCCAGAAAAGCTGCGTTATGGCCGCAATGTGACATTCAACCACACCCGACATGTCCTGGATGTAGCCTTCATCGTGGGAGCTGACCTTATGATAAGGAGGTCTCTGGCTGAGGAACTCGGTCTCTTTGACACTGCCTTCTTTATGTACTACGAGGAGACTGACCTCTGTAGAAGGGTCAAGGATATGGGCTATGCAGTACGCTCAGTTCCAGGTGCAAGGATATGCCACCTCGAGGGCAAGAGCATCTCTAACCTCGAGCGCAAGGCGGAGATGAACTTCAATAGCAGAAGTGTATATATGAAGAAGCATCATGGGTCTGCATATGTGGCTCTTTGCGACTTTATATTCAGGATATCTGTAGGTTTAAGGCTCTTTGTCCTGACTTTGTCGGGAGGAAACAAGGCTTATTGGGGAACAATGAAGAAAATGTTTGACAAGCGATGAAGGTGCTTCACATCATACCGTCTATGGAGATCGGAGGAGCTCAGAAGCTTCTTTCCGACCTGCTTCCTTTGCAGATGAAGCAGGCCGATGTGACTTTGCTGGTCTTCAGGTCAGTGAAGAATGCGCTTGTGGACAAGCTTGTCGAGGCCGGAGTCAAGATCGTCAGCCTTGATGTGAAGAGCGTATATAATCCGCTCGTTATCTTCAGATTAAAGAAATATATAAAAGGATATGACGTAGTGCATGTCCACCTCTTTCCGGCTTTGTACTGGGTGGCTTTCGCATCACGTGGTGTAGAGGGAAAGCTTGTTTACACGGAGCATTCGACATCGAATTCCCGTAGGGGAAAGAGATGGCTGCTGCCGTTGGAGAGGATGGTGTACGGGAAGTATTCTGAGGTGATCTCGATAAGCCCTCAGACACAGACCGCCCTGAACGGCTGGCTTGGCAGAGAGTGCAGCAGGGAGGTGATACTCAACGGAATCGACGTGGAGGCCTTTGCCCGAGCTGCTTCCGGTGTGCAGCCTTCTGACAGTATCGTGATGGTGTCCAGATTCGCCTCATCAAAGGATCAGGAGACTGTGATCAGGGCAATGAGCTACATCGATCCGGATGTGAGACTGAGATTTGTGGGAGACGGACCGCTTCTGGCAAAGAACATCGCGCTGGCCGAATCCCTCGGTCTGTCACATAGAATAGATTTCATCGGAGCTGCAGATGATGTGGCAAAATATATTGCGGCTGCAAAGGTAGGAGTCCAGTCTTCTCACTGGGAAGGCTTCGGACTGACTGCTGTGGAGATCATGGCCTGTGGAAGACCTGTAGTGGCTTCCGACGTGCCGGGCTTGAAGCAGGTTGTAGAAGGTGCTGGAGTTTTGTTTCAACACGGTGATTATGAGGGGCTTGCAAAGGCTGTAAATTCGTTGTTCTCAGATGAACAGCTGTACTTGCTGACAGCCCGCAGCTGTGCTGAGCGTGCAGCAGAGTTTGACATAAAGAAGACAGCTGAAGGTTACTGGAGGGTGTATAATGGCTAAGTTGTTCATCATAGTGAATCAGGACAGTTTCTTTCTGTCCCATCGCAAGCCTGTCGCTGAGGCGGCCTTGGCTCAGGGCTATGATGTGACCATCGTAGCCCAGGACACAGGACGCTCGGCGGAAATCAGGGCTCTCGGACTCGGCTTCATAGATCTGCCTATAGACAAGGCCGGTGTGAACCCTGTGAAGGAAGCTTCTACATTCTGGTTCCTCTACAGACTTTTCCGTCGTGAGAAGCCGGACATTGTGCATAATGTCGGCCTCAAGGCCATCCTTTGGGGAGGTCTGGCGGCACGTCTTGCAGGAGTAAAGGGAATCGTGAGCGCGGTGAGCGGACTTGGAGTCCTCTTCTCACCTGACTATCCTCGTAAAGGATTGAGAAAGGCGGTCACCTCAGTTCTGAAATATATACACAGAAAAGAAGGTGTATGCTGCATATTCCATAATATGGAGGACAGGGACGTACTCCTTCAGGCAGGAGTTGTGACAGAGTCGCAGTGTTTCAGGACTATGGGATCAGGCATTGATCTGAATGAATATGCCTACTGCCCTGAGCCTACTGAAGGAAAGATACACATCCTTTTTACTGCCAGGATGGTGGAGGATAAAGGAGTGCTGGTGCTTGTGGAGGCCGCTTCCAGACTGAAGGATGAGTTTGCAGATTCGGTAGACTTCCTCCTATGCGGAGGTCTGGACACCAATCCGAAGGCCATCACCAAGGAGCAGTTGGAGTCACTTTGTGACGGAACCTACATAAAATGGCTCGGAATGAGGAGCGATGTGCTCAGACTCTTGAGAGAAAGTCATATTTTTGCATTTCCTTCCTACTACAAGGAGGGACTGCCAAAGTCCTGCATAGAGGCGGCTGCTGTCGGAAGACCGGTGGTGACTTGTGACTCTACAGGATGCAGGGATGCGGTTGAGGACGGCGTGACAGGCTTCCTTGTGCCTGTTAAGGACAGCGAGGCTCTTGCTGAGCGCCTCCGCTGGCTGATAACTCATCCGCAGGAAAGAAAGATGATGGGAGAGGCAGCCCGCGCCTTCGCGGAGAAAACCTTCTCCATCAAAGAAGTTGTTGATATACATATGGAGATATATAGGAGGGTTTTATGATGAAAATCCTTGTGACAGGAGCCGCTGGCTTCATAGGCTCAGGCCTTATGCGCGAGCTTGCCCGCAGGGGTGAGTCGGTTGTGGGTCTGGATAACATAAATGACTATTACGACGTTCGTTTGAAATATGGACGTCTTGCATTGTGCGGTTTCGGTCACGAAGAAGAGTCTGAGATGCCGTGGGGAGAGATGCAGACAAGCAGCCTTATGCCGAACTGCAGATTCATCAGGCTCGGCATTGATGACAAGCCTGCTTTGGATGCACTTTTTGCTGAAGAGAAGTTCGATGCTGTTCTGAATCTTGCTGCCCAGGCAGGTGTAAGGCATTCGATATCAAATCCATATGACTACATCCAGAGCAATGTGACAGGCTTCCTCAATGTACTTGAAGCCTGCCGCAACAACGGAGTGAAGCATCTTGTCTTTGCTTCATCAAGCTCTGTGTACGGACTCAACAACAAGGTCCCATACAACGAGGCAGACCGTGCAGACACACCAGTCAGCCTCTATGCAGCAACCAAGAAATCCAACGAGCTGATGGCGCACAGCTATGCGGCGCTCTATGGAATTCCTTGCACCGGACTCCGCTTCTTTACCGTTTATGGTCCATGGGGACGTCCTGACATGTCACCTATGCTTTTTGCAGATGCCATCACAGCCGGCAGACCGATCAATGTCTTCAACCACGGTGACATGATCCGTGATTTTACATACATCGATGATGTCGTGGAAGGAACCCTCAGGGTGCTGGACAATCCTCCTGCAGAGGGAGGAGTTCCTTACCGCCTCTTCAACATCGGATGTTCGACTCCGGTCAAGCTTATGGACTTCATCGCGGAGTTGGAAAATGCTCTTGGAAAGGAAGCTGTGAAGAACATGCTTCCAATGCAGCCGGGAGATGTATATCAGACCAATGCCGACACAGCAAGGCTGGAGGCGGCAGTCGGATACAGGCCTCATATATCCCTTCATGAAGGTATCGGACATTTCGTCCAGTGGTATCTCTCGGATAAGAATCCTTTAAGGTAATGTGTTAAAGAATAGAAAGTTATGGATTTTAGCATACTTTGGTATATCCCAGTTTTCATGGTCAGCCTTACGTTTGTGGCTGTGGTGATTCCTGCCATAGTCCGCACGGCTTCCAAGATTCAGCTGTACGACTCTCAGGATGAGAGAAAGGTGCATCAGGGTGACATCCCTCGCCTTGGCGGCATATCTTTTCTTCCTGCCATCCTTTTCACCCTCCTGACAGTCATTGCTGTGATGACCCGCTTCCTCCCGTCGGAGTTCCAGGTGACATATAAACCGATTACTGAGCTTATGATGACGGCAGCAGGTTGCGTCCTCCTATATCTGACCGGCATTATGGACGATGTCATCGGAGTGACCTACAGAAGCAAGTTCGTGATCCAGATCATAGCGGCTTCGCTGATCTGCAGTACAGGACTTTTCATAACCGATCTGAACGGCATATTCGGAATCCATCATATCCCTGCATTGCTTGGTATTCCTCTTACTTTGGTCATCATTGTGCTGGTCATCAATTCGATCAATCTCATTGACGGAATTGACGGTCTGGCTTCAGGTCTCTGTATTATAGGAGGAGTTGGTTATGCCTTGATGTTCAATAGGTTGTCTATGAGCATGAATCTCGTGCTGGCGGCTTCTATGCTGGGCGTACTGGTGATGTTCTATATTTATAACACCCTTGGAAAACCTGGAATTTCGAAGATATTCATGGGCGACACAGGATCGCTGACAATGGGATATATCCTTGCTTTCTTCGCGGTGAAGCTCTGCTGTTTCAACGACTTCCGTCCGACTGAGACTATAGTCAGCCAGGAGCTTTTCGTATATTCGATTTCGGTTATCCTTATCCCTGTGCTCGATGTTTTCCGTGTCTTCTTCTCGCGTATCAGGGACGGAAAGAGTCCGTTCCACGCTGACAAGAGGCACATCCATCACAAGTTCCTTGCACTCGGTTTCACTATGCGTCAGGCAAGGTGGACCATCTTCGGGATCTCGCTTGCGTTCTGGGGAATCAATGTCGTGATGTCCCTTGTGCTTCATTGGAACATTAACATTGTAATCGTAGTGGACATACTTCTGTGGGTGCTCATGAATGTGGCTCTTTCAAGGAAGATAGCAAAGTGACATATGAAGGTCGAGAGGCAAATACAGGATGTGTTTCTGTCCCTGCTGAGGAGTGCTCTCTGGGGAGTTCCAGCTCAGATTCCGGAGGGTTTTTCCGACTGGAAATCTGTGGCTGTACTTGCCAGGTCGCAGTCGGTCCTTGGCCTTGTGGGTGAGGAACTTATGTCCTGTGATGCGCCTAAGGAAATCAAGGCAAAGGTGCGCACTCTGGTGATGCGTACAGTGATGACGCACGCAAAGCTCAACTCTGTCCTTGCAGAGGTTGTGGACGCTCTTGATAAGGGAGGTGTGCCTTCGGTTCTCCTGAAGGGGCAGGGGATTGCGGCCTACTATCCAAAGCCGGAACTGCGTCAGTGCGGCGACATCGATCTTTATGTCGGACAGAAGGAATATGCCCGAAGCTATGAGATCTTGAAGCAGACAGGAGCCTCGATGGAGGACGCCAAGGCCCTTGAAGTCGGCAAGCACTATCATGCGGCCTACGGCCAGGTCGAGGTGGAAGTCCACAGATATACAGAAGTCTATCCGTTCAGGAAATATAACGACGTCTATCAGAAGGCCTCGGATGCCGGAATGACGGAGGGGCTTGTCCCTATGTCATTCGGAGGCGTCAGTGTAGCCACGCCTGAGGACACCTTCAATGCATTCTTCATCTTCAGCCATCTCTTCCACCATTTCCTCACAAGCGGAATCGGCCTCAGACAGTTCTGTGACTGGATGATGATCCTGCATGCAAGAAAGGAGGGGATCGATAAGGAAAAGCTTGGCAAGATACTGACTGATATGGATATGATGAAGCCGTGGCAGGCCTTCGGCTGTGTGCTCGTGGAGCACCTCGGCCTACCTGCGGAAGACTTCCCGTTCTATGATCCTGCAGGGAACTCCAACGTGGAAAAAATCCTTGCCAGAGTGCTCTCTGAGGGTAATTTCGGCCAGGAAAGGGATGTCGTGACAAAGCGCGGCCGCTCTTACCTACTGAACAAGACCCGCTCCTTCATCGGCCACATCACCCGCACGGCAGTCCTCCTTCGTCTTTTCCCTCGCCAGGCCCTGAGACAGTTCTGTCACACCCTTACATCCGGCCTTACCAAAACAAAGAACGGTCTATAGATATTTTTAGGTAATGATATACCTGTTTACACTTTTACAACACACATATTCAAACATCGTCACCTCCCCCGGCTTGACTGGGGATATCTTCACAGACCGAGCACAGTCATCCCCGGCTTGACCGGGGATCTCAGAACCACTGTGTCATTTCCAGGG
>CANBDZ010000048.1 GCA_947367375.1 uncultured Bacteroidales bacterium
ATCCAGGATTTCGATGAAGTTGATCTTTGAGTGGAGGATCGTTCCCTTGAAGTCATCTGTGAACAGAAGGTTGCTGCCGCCACCGATATGAAGCACCGGACGAGCCAGTTCTCCAAACTCGATATCCACAAGATCAGCCACCGAATCATACTCAACAAAACAACGAGCCTTCACCTTCATCCCGAAAGTGTTAAGACGCGTCATATCCTGGTAATAGGTAGTTTTAATCATATATCTTATCTTACAATCTCACCATATCTGTATCTGTGCCGGCCATCTTCGGCCATACCATTCCCTATCACTCTGAATGATGAAGGATCGGCATCTTCAATGGCGACTCCAAGATAGTAGACATTATACCTGTCTTTCGAATACCCCTCAGGAAGAATAGAGAAGGAAGACAGACTTGCCCCTTCGATTTCCTCTGTCAGATAAAATATACTGAAATTGTCCTTGCTGTAGCCGTCCGAGAGAACAGTGAAACTTGATGAGGATGCACCTTCAATGGTCTCTCCCATAAAGAACACATCAAAACTGTCCTTGCTGTAACCGTTGGAAAGTATTTCAAATGAAGAAGGTCTTGCATCTTCGATCTCCTTACCAAGGAAGTATACAGAAAAGGCGTTCTTGGCATATCCATCCCTGAGACTTTCGAACCTTGTCGCGCTTACATCTTCCATCTGTACGCCACAGAAATAGACATCGAATGAGTCGGCGCCATATCCGTTGCCATAGTCCTTAAAACTTGATGCACGCGCTGCAGGCAAGGCACGTCCTTCATAATACACGACATTCCCTTTCACGAGATAGCTGCCGAATGTAAACTTATGACCAGGCGCATATGGAGAAGAATGTCTGTCAACCTTATGAACCTCCGGCTTGCCATTACCCGGCTTGCCAGCTTCCGGTTTTTCAGAGTTTGGCCTGTCATTTCTGTCCAGGCCATATCTCTCATCTGTCTTGAAATCAGAAGGCGCCACATAAGGAAGTACCTGCCCCATATAGTAGACGTGTCCGCTGTCCTTGGCGTAGCCATATCCAAGATCCTTAAATGTACCCGGATCAGCATAACGCATCTCAAGTCCATCATAATAGACCTTCCCCGCAGTCTTCTCGTATTTTCCTAGATTCTGCGCAGATGCACTGACAGCCGCAGCAAGAATCAATGCAAACAATGCAATGGCGATCTTCTTCATCTTGACATAAATTATTGATTAACCGATTTCCGCTCCGTTGCAGAGAGTCTCCTGTGGAGTGATGAAACGCATCTTGCCGTCATTCTGACGTGCCATGAGAATCATACCCTTGGACTCAATGCCACGGATCTTGCGAGGAGCCAGGTTAGCAAGAATACAGATCTGCTTACCCACCATCTCCTCTGGAGAATACTGCTCAGCAATACCTGAAACAATCACTCTCTTGTCGATGCCTGTGTCGATAGTCAGCTTGAGAAGCTTGTCTGTCTTAGGCACACGCTCAGCCTCAAGGACTGTAGCCGTACGGATGTCCATCTTGCCGAAATCATCGAATGTGCACTCCTCCTTCTGTGGAGTCACTACAGCAGCCTCAGCGGCCTTTGCGGCAGCTTCGCGCTCTGCGCGGATAGCCTCAAGACGGGCGATCTGAGCATCTACCACCTCATCCTCGATCTTGCCGAAGAGGAGAGTGGCCGGATTGAGCTGGTGTCCCGCAGGAAGGAGTGAAGCATTTCCGAGATCCTCCCAAGAAAGTGAGAGACCATCGTATGCAATTCCTGTGTGAAGTGCAGCGCCCTCTGCAGCAGTGTAGCGATTGACGTATGCAGATCCCTCGACTTCGCTCGGGATGACATCATAAGCCTCGCCTGCACGGTGGTCTGCACCCGCTACGATGCCGACATTGAGGATGTTGCGGAGCTTCTCAGATGAGAATGGAAGGAACGGCTCGAATGCGATAGCAAGAGAAGCGCAGATCT
The DNA here is from genome assembly GCA_947367375.1 of uncultured Bacteroidales bacterium. Lineage (GTDB taxonomy): Bacteria > Bacteroidota > Bacteroidia > Bacteroidales > UBA932 > Cryptobacteroides. The sequence continues at coordinate 1,955 of CANBDZ010000048.1, forward strand.
GGAGAGAAACGTTCAGGATAGAAGCCGTTCTGTCCATATCTGTCTTAGCCACCTTCCAAGGCTCAGTGTCAGTGAGATACTTGTTACCAAGACGTGCGATGTTCATAGCCTCCTTGAGAGCCTCACGGAACTTGTATCCCTCAAGATACTTCTCCATAGCCTCACGAAGCGGCTTGATCTGAGCAAGTGTCTCTGCATCTACAGCCTCAGGCTTGAGGTCAGCAGGCACCTTGCCCTCGAAATACTTATGTGTAAGAACCACAGCACGGTTCACGAAGTTACCGAGAATAGCCACGAGCTCGCTGTTGTTGCGTGCCTGGAAATCCTTCCAAGAGAAATCATTGTCCTTTGTCTCAGGAGCATTTGCTGTGAGCACATAACGGAGAACGTCCTCCTGTCCAGGGAACTGCTCGAGGTACTCGTGGAGCCATACAGCCCATCCGCGTGAAGTCGAGATCTTGTCACCCTCGAGGTTAAGGAACTCGTTTGCAGGCACATTGTCAGGAAGAATGTAGCTTCCGTCAGCCTTCAGCATTGAAGGGAACACGATGCAGTGGAACACGATGTTGTCCTTTCCGATGAAGTGTACAAGCTTTGTGTCCTCGCTCTTCCACCACTTCTCCCATGACTGAGGAAGGAGCTCCTGAGTGTTTGAAATGTAGCCGATAGGAGCATCGAACCACACATAGAGAACCTTTCCGTCAGAGCCCTCAACAGGCACAGGAACACCCCAGTTAAGGTCACGGCTCACCGCACGTGGCTGGAGACCGCCGTCGATCCAGCTCTTGCACTGGCCATATACATTGCTTCTCCACTCCTTGTGTCCGTCGAGAATCCACTCTGAAAGCCACTTCTCGTACTGGTCGAGCGGAAGATACCAATGCTTGGTCTCCTTCTTCACGAGCTCGCCGCCGCTGAGTGCAGACTTAGGATTGATGAGTTCATCCGGGCTGAGAGTAGCACCGCACTTCTCGCACTGGTCACCGTAAGCACCGTCAGCGCCACACTTAGGGCAGGTACCTGTGATGTAACGGTCTGCAAGGAAGGTCTTTGTCTCCTCATCATAGTACTGCTCACTCACCTTCTCGATGAACTTGCCCTCATCATAAAGCTTGCGGAAATAATCAGCCGCATTCTTATGGTGAGTCTTTGAAGATGTTCTCGAATATATGTCGAAGTTGATTCCGAGACCTGTGAATGAATCCTTGATGATCTTGTGGTATCTGTCCACGATGTCCTGAGGAGTACATCCCTCCTTCTGTGCCTTGATGGTGATAGGCACACCGTGCTCATCCGATCCGCAGACGTAGAGGACGTCCTCGCCTCTCATTCTCAAATACCTGACATAGATGTCTGCAGGTACATACACACCGGCAAGGTGGCCGATGTGCACCGGACCGTTCGCGTATGGAAGCGCGCAGGTCACGAGTGTTCTGTTGAATTTCTTGGTCATATTTATATCGTTTATATATTATTTCCTGTTCAGATCCCCGATCAAGTCGGGGATGACGGAGCTATACCCTTCCCAGCTCGTTATGGAGCCTTGCACGTGCTCTGGTGTAGTCGCTTATCTTTGCGAGGATCTCCACCTGACGCTCCGGATCCGTCTCCGTAGCGAGCTCCTTTGTAAGCTGCTTCATCAGGAGCTCCACCTTCTTGCACTGGTACACAAGAAGGGCCTTAGGTACATACTGCACCAATATTGTAGAGGCAGCCGTCAGCGACTGCTCGTAATTCTTCACGGTTATCTGATACTTCTCTATCAGCAGCTCCTTTGCGACAGCAGCAATCTCCTCATCGGTGCTGTTCATCAGTCTTGTCTGGATCTGCAGCTGAGTCAGCCCCTCATCATAGAGCTCGAAATAGGCATTGTAAACCCTTCTGTATGACTGGTTTGCGAACTCCGCATCATCATCCGCCAGAATTCCGTCAATAAACTCAGCCACATTTATCTGATCCCCTTCAATATAGAACTTGGAATCCATATCGAACTTCAGTTCCGAGCATCCGTCCTCAAGGATAAATCCCAGGATGTCCTTCTCACACGGAGCCAGATACGGCTCGTTCAGCACCACAGGTCCGGCCTGTGCCGGAGAAGCCTGAACAACAGGCATATCATAAGGCATGACATCCTGCGGATCCGGCATTCCGTAATCATCCACAGGTGGCGGAGGCACATCAGCACCATATTTCGCCTCCTCTCTCATCCTCGCCCTCTCCTGCTCCTTCTGCCCGGCAATAAGCATCTCCGACCTGGTCTTGCTTACCCTCTCAAGAAGGATGCGGTCATCTATGTCAAACCTCGATGAAGAAGCCTGTATATATACAGATCTCATCACGGCATCCGGAATGAGTGCGATTGTGTCAGCCACATCATTGATCAGCGTAGCACGCTTCAAAGGATCACTTCCAGCCTCATCCAGAAGCAGGTCTGTCTTGAAGCCGATGAAATCCCTCTCATTGTGTTCAATATATTCCTTGACTTCCTCGAGGGTGTGCTTCTTCGCGAAGTCGTCAGGATCCTGACCGTCAGGCAGAAGGACAATCTTCACCTTCATTCCCTCCTTCAGGATAAGGTCGGTACCTCTCAGGGCTGCCTTGATGCCGGCACTGTCGCCGTCATATATTATGGTAATGTTGTCTGTAAATTTCTTGATGAGCCTTATCTGCTCAACCGTGAGCGATGTTCCGCTCGAGGCAACCACATTTGTGATGCCGAGCTGATGCATAGACAACACATCCAGATAGCCCTCGACAAGAATACACTTGTCCTGGCGGGATATCTCATTCTTGGCGAAATAAATTCCGTAAAGGGACTTGCTCTTTACATATATCTCCGTCTCCTTCGAGTTGACATACTTCGGAATGGCCTTGTCCGACTTGAGCGTCCTGCCTCCGAAGGCTATGACACGGCCCTGAACCGAGTGAATCGGGAATATCACCCTGTCATAGAAGGTGTCGACCACCCTACCGTCATCGTACTTCTTGCAGAGTCCGGTATCGAGGAGATACTCCTCCTTATATCCGGCTGCACGCGCCTTCTGGACAAAGGCCGACCTGTCAACAGGCGCCCAGCCAAGACCGTACTTCCTGATGGTCTCATCCTCGAGTCCGCGACTCTTGAAGTACTGATATGCAATCACATGACCATCAGGCGTCTGCATATTGTCAACAAAGAACTTTCCTGCAAACTCAGAAACCAGCAGAAGACTTTCGTTACGCTGTCTATGAGCGATATCCTCAGCTGTTTCCTCCTTTTCCACAACCTCGATGTGGTACTTCTTAGCAAGATACTTCAGAGCCTCAACATAAGACAGACTCTCGTGCTCCATCACAAAGCCCACAGCAGTACCCGACTTGCCGCAGCCGAAACATTTGTATATTCCCTTGGAAGGAGAGACCACAAAGGAAGGGGTCTTCTCATTATGGAACGGGCAACAGGCCTTATAGGTGGCTCCGGCCCTCTTGAGGGTCACGAAATCACCTACGACGTCCTCGATCTGAGCGACATCCAATATCCTGTTTACCGTCTCCTGTGGGATCATATATTACTGCTCGTCTACCTTTTCGTAGTCAACATCCTTAATCTCTACTCCACTCATATCTTCCGGAGCTGCCTGCTTAGTCTCCTGAGTCATGTGTATTTCATACTCTTCCACAGCCTTCTTCATCTTCCAAGACGAGAGAAGTTCAGACGCTCCGTAGATAATAAGGGCAATACCCGCTATTGTGCTCATCACCGATCCAGCGAACGGATTGAAAAGCATAAAGGCTCCCAGCATTGTCACCAACGCAGGAAGGACATAGGCAAGAACACCCATCGCCACCATACTCCTTGCGCTGAAAAGCGTCACAAGCTGCATAATTCCGAAGACAAGAAGAGCGAAACCGATAAGATAGATGATGAACTTCGCCACAAAGCCCGGAAATATGAACAGAAGAAGACCAATGCATATATTGGCAGCTGCATTGAACATCATCAGCGGAAGAGCGCTGTTCTCCTTATCCTTCAAGCCTACAAAAAGTGACACCAGTCCCGAAGCGAGGAGGAACACAGCGATAAGTTTCACAACAGAAGCAAAGGCATTGTCTGGATTCACTACCATCATAATACCGACAATCAAAGCTGCCAGAGCCTTGAGCGGGCCTGTCAATCTGCTTTTATATCCAAATGTAATCATTTGTAATTCAATTAAATATTCATACTCTAACACACCTGTTCCCTAAGAGATGGATTCCCATCAGGAAACACATCTGCACATAAAATGCAAAAATAGGAAAATTTTAGCATTTAGATATGTAAATGACATATGGATATAAAAAAATATCGGGACGCCCTTGGGGTGTCCCGATATTCATATATTACTGATTCTCTGTTGTTCTGACAGGCTTAGAACGGCAGGTCGTCGTCTGACAGCGGCGACGACATGTCATCTGCTGTAGGAAGCGGTGCAGAAGGTGCTGCAGGTGCAGAATACTCTGGCTGCGGAGCGTAGCCGCCCGGCTGAGCTGCCGCTGCCGGCTCGATTCTCCATGCTCTCACATCTGTGTACCAGCGTCCGTTGTACTCACGGCTGCTGAGATTGAAGGACACCTTCACCTTGTCGCCTACCTGAAACTTGTCCAGTTCTCTGACCTTGTCATCACCCCAGACGTTCATGCACACCTGAGACGGGAAGTTACCTTCCTGGTACTCAAAGATGAACTCCTGCTTTGACCAGGTTCCTCTTGCCGATGTTCCTGTCTGGACACCGAGTTTACGGGCTATTCTGCCCTCTAGTTCCAACGCCATTAGTTCTTAGGTACGAACTTACCAACCTTGAGAACCTCAACATCGAAGATGAGTGTTGAGTTAGGAGCGATGCTGCGGTTTCCTCTCTCACCGTATCCGAGCTTTGCAGGGATATAGAGAGTAGCCTTTCCACCCTCACCGAGGAGGCCGAGACCCTCTGTCCAACCCTTGATCACGCGGTTAGCGATGAACTGAGTAGAGTCGTTCTCGTCGAATACAGTACCGTCGATGAGAGTACCCTTGTAGTTAACCCATACAGTGTCCTGTGGAGCGATCTTCTCAGCTGCACCCTCAGCGATGATAGTGTACTGGAGGCCGCTTGCAGTTGTATCTACGTTCTCCTTACGAGCATTCTTTGCAAGGAACGCCTTCTCCTTTGCAAGGTTTACAGCTGCATTGTAAGTCTGCTTCTTAGTGATGAAACCGTTAAGGATTCTCTGCATTTCGTCAGGGTTTACCTTGAACTGTGTACCGAAGTCAGGATCGTATGGAGTACCCTCAGCCTTGAGGAAGTCTACCATACCCTTCTTGAGCTCAGCCATATTGAGCTCGCTGAGATCCTCAGCGAAGTTGTTTCCCTTGAGGAATGAACCGAAGTTAACACCGATAAGGTAGCTTACTGAGTCAACCTCTGCAGTTGAAGGAAGCTCAACATCAACCTTTACATTCTCTGCAGTGTTGCAAGAGATTGCAAGAGCAGCTGCGCATGCTGCTGTTGCCAAAAATTTGATTGCTTTCATTGTGTTTAGATATTGTTTATTGTTAATAATTTCCAATACATCCTGCAAATATAGCATTTTTTTGAATATCAAATATTTTTGATGCCGCCGGAGTGATCGATATTTTTACATTTTGAGAAAAAGGGACGCCTCGTCAAGATTTTTAGAATAAAAGTATTTGAGGTTTCCGAAAATAATCCTTAATTTAGTAATCCAAAAATTTTCGGCTTATGGAAACTGACTCCGCAATGCTCCACGCCAAACTGAAGGAGTTTTTTGGATTTGACTCATTCAAGGCAGACCAGGAAAGAATCATCAAGCACCTCACCAGCGGCAAAAATGCCTTTGTGCTGATGCCTACGGGTGGTGGCAAGTCCATGTGCTACCAGCTGCCGGCCCTGGTGATGGAAGGCACAGCCATCGTCATATCTCCACTGATCGCGCTCATGAAGAATCAGGTGGATGCCATACGCGGATTTGTATCCGGCAACGACGGCATCGCCCACTTCCTGAATTCATCCTTGAACAAGGCCCAGATCGCCGAAGTCCGCAACGACCTCATGTCGGGAGCGACCAAACTTCTTTATGTAGCTCCGGAGTCGCTGACAAAAGCCGAAAATGTAGCGATGCTGAAGGAAATCAAGATCTCTTTCTACGCTGTAGACGAGGCTCATTGTATCTCTGAATGGGGCCACGACTTCAGGCCGGAGTACAGACGTATCCGATCAATCATAGAGGACATCGGAGTGGCTCCGGTAATCGCCCTTACAGCGACAGCCACACCAAAGGTCCAGAGCGACATCATGAAGAATCTCGGCATCAACGACGCCACAGTCTTCAAGTCGTCATTCAACCGTCCTAACCTTTATTATGAAATAAGGGACAAATCCGATCCGAAAAGGGACATCATCAAATATATAAGACAGAATCCGGGCAAGTCCGGCATCATCTACTGCCTCAGCAGGAAGAAGGTGGAGGAACTTGCAGAACTTCTGAACATCAACGGAATAAAGGCTGCCCCATATCATGCAGGCCTTGATGCCAAGACCCGTGCCGAGAACCAGGACAAGTTCCTTATGGAAGATGTGGACGTCATCGTTGCGACCATCGCCTTCGGTATGGGAATCGACAAACCGGATGTACGCTTCGTGATCCACTATGACATCCCTAAGAGTATCGAAGGTTACTACCAGGAGACAGGCCGTGCCGGAAGAGACGGACGCGAAGGCCAGTGCATAACATTCTACAGCTACAAGGACATCCAGAAACTCGAGAAGTTCATGCAGGGCAAGCCTGTTGCAGAACAGGAGATCGGAAGACAGCTTCTGATGGAGACCGTAGCCTACGCCGAGTCCAACTCCTGCCGCAGAAAGCTGCTCCTGAACTACTTTGGAGAGACTTATGAAGTGGAGAACTGCGGAGCCTGCGACAACTGTCTGCATCCTAAGAAACAGTTTGACGGCAAGGAGGAGATGAGCATGATCATTGAGCTCATCAGCGTTCTTCCTGAAAGGTTCAAGATGGAACACCTTGCAAACATCCTTGCAGGAGAAATGAATTCCATCATCAAATCATACAAACACGACAAGCTCGAACTCTTTGGAGCCGGAAAGGACCATTCCGCAAAATTCTGGAATGCCGTCATCCACCAGGGACTCGTCCTCAAACTCCTGTACAAGGACATCGAGTCTTACGGACTCATATCTGTGACAGAGCAGGGACAGGAGTTCTACACCAAGCCATACACCCTCATGCTTACCGAAGACAGAGAATTCTCTGAAGGTGAGGATGACGATGACGACGTAGCTGCAACAGCTGCGGCTGCAAAAGGCGGCGGAGGCGACGCTCAGCTGCTTGCGATGCTGAAAGACCTGCGTAAGGATGTAGCCAAGAAGAAAGGACTCCAGCCATGGGTAATCTTCGGTGATCCGTCACTCGAAGACATGTCCATCATGTATCCGATGACCTATGATGAACTGAAGAACTGTCAGGGAGTAGGCGAAGGAAAGGCACGCAAGTTCGGTAAGGAATTCATTGAACTCATCGCAAAATATGTCGAGGAGAATGAGATCGAACGTCCCGACGACTTTGTGATGAAGTCCATCGTGAACAAATCTGTAAACAAGGTCTTCATCATCCAGAGCGTAGACAGGAAACTGCCGCTTGAGGACATAGCTGACGCCAAAGGTATGGATATGGAAACACTTATGGACGAGATAGAAGCCATTGTTTCATCCGGTACCAAGCTGAACCTTGACTACTACATCGAGCAGACTCTCGACGACGACGTTGTGGAAGAAATATATGACTATTTCCACGACGAGGCCGAGTCAGACTCCCTTGCAGCGGCAATGGAGGATCTCAGTTCAGATTATGATGAAATGGAAGTACGCCTTGTACGTCTGAAGTTCCTCTGCGAGGTAGCGAACTAAATTACATCTCCAGCCATTTGATTTCTTTGTCACGGCCCCAGTATGAAAGCTGGCGCTTGGCGTAGCGGCGTGTGTTGCGCTGGATCAGCTCTATTGCACGGTCGAGCGAAGTGACAGGTCCGTCTCCAGGAGTTGTCGGTCCCCATCCTTCGGCAGAAACCTTTCCGTCCAGATAGTCAAACCAGTCAAATATCTCCTTATAACCCACAGTCTGGAGGGCCGCCAGGTCGCGATACTGCACAACCGAACGCACCTCATCCACAAGGCCATCGTCAATCATGTTCAGGACACGACGGTTTATCCTGTCATAAAGTACGTCACGAGGTCTCGTGAGACCGATTTTTTCTATTTCGAAGTCACGTTTCTTGACTGCAGAAGTCTTGAAGGAAGAGAATGGTTTTCCTGTCATAAGGCACACCTCAAGCGCCCTTACCACCCTCTGCCCGTTAGCCACATCTATGGTAGCATAGCTCTCGGGATCCAGAGCCTTGAGCTCGAGTCTCAGAGATTCCACACCCTCCGACTTCAATCTGGCCATCAGCTCGTTACGAAGGTCCTGGTCCGCCGCCGGAAAATCATCCAGTCCATTGACAAGGGCATCAACGTAGAAGCCCGAACCACCGGCCATCACAAGGGTATCATGGCCCTCATCAAAAAGCCTGTTTATGAGAGCGAGGGCCTCAATCTCATATTTTCCAGCCGTATATAACTCTGTAACAGTATGAGAATGAATGAAATAATGCTTCACAGCGGCAAGCTGCGAAGCATCAGGTACGGCTGTCCCTATGGACATCTCCTTGTATATCTGACGAGAATCACAGGAGATCACCGGAGAGTCATATTTGAGCGCAGTCTCTATGCTGTAGTCAGTCTTGCCTACAGCGGTCGGCCCCAATATGATCTTCAGTTTCTTAGTCCTCATCTTCTCCGTAAAGTTCTTCTGTCTCGTCATCATCCTCCTCTTCGATGTCGATGTCATCGTCATCATCGAAGTCATCATCATCCGGATCCTTCTTCTTGTCATCAGGAAGGTCCTCGAAGGCTACATATCCGTTCTCAAACTCGATCGGGTTAGGTCCCTTAGTCTCCACGAGAAGCGGATAAAGGGCATTTTTGCGGTTCTGCTCGCCCTCGCCTTCGAAAGTCACGATGACGCTCTTGACATTTGTTGTGTCGTAGAAATATATGAACTTGTTCTCACCTTTCTTGCGGCAATCAGCGAAAGTCACCTCGTCGATTGTACCTGATCCAAGATCAAAGATTCCATATCTTGCAGAGACCTCACCGACTGCATCAAAAGCCTTGAAAAGCACGAGCTGGTCCTGCGGGAAGTCCATGTCCGCCCTCATCTGCTTGTGCAGGCCATAGAGGGAACCGGTGTCCTTCACTTCGTAAATTCTTGCAAATCCCTTAATATTCGGGAGCGAAACTCTATATTTCAGTATCATAGACAGTTAGAATTGAATTGCGTAAAAAACGCCTCTGCATAACGCAGAAGCGAAGTCAAAGTTAATAAATTTTCTTTCAGACCAAGCAAAATTTTTTCAGAAAAACATCAAAAAACAGAAGTGAAAATATTTGTCATTTAAAATTTCAGAATCGTCGGATTTTTTGCTATTTTTGGGGTTTAGTATGGCGGATAATCATATTAAAGATTCCTACAAGAGCATCGCCTCCGAGTCAAGAGGGCTCTTCAAGGACAATGGAAGTCGTTTCATTGCCCACGCCTATCCCGTTGAAACAGAAGAAGAAGTAAAAGAGATCGTCGCAGCGCTCAAGAAGGAGTACTACGACGCGAGGCATCATGTGTATGCCTACAGACTCGGATATTTAGGTGACAAGTTCAGGGCAAATGATGACGGAGAGCCGTCTGGCTCATCCGGAAGGCCTGTGCTGGGACAGATTGACTCCTGCGGACTGAGCGACATCCTCGTGGTGGTCGTGAGGTACTTCGGAGGTATCAAGCTGGGCATCCCCGGACTGATAAGGGCCTACAAGACATCGACAGCAGACGCCCTGGCCAATGCGGAAATCGTAGAAAAGATTGCGTCTAAGCTGTACAGGGTTCATTTCGGATATATGAATATGAATTCAGTGATGAAGGTATTCAAGGACATGGACCTGGCGCAGAAGAATCAGAGTTTCGACATGGAATGCAGTATGGACACGAGCGTGCGACTGTCGCTGGTGGACACCTTCCTTGAAAGGATGGCAGATGTCGAAGGATGCAGAGTAGAAGAAATATAACATATAAAAGACATTATGAAGAAAAGTTTGATTTCAATCAGAGATTTCACAAAAGAGGAAATTCTCCACATCCTTGAAACAGCCAAGGAATTCGAGCAGAACCCTGTTCAGGACTTCCTCACAGGCAAGGTCATAGCCAGCCTGTTCTTCGAACCTTCAACCCGCACAAGACTCAGTTTCGAGACCGCAGTAAACCGTCTTGGAGCGCGCGTAATCGGTTTTTCCGACGCTTCCAACACAAGCCAGAGCAAAGGAGAGACCCTCAAGGACACCATCAAGATGGTGAACAACTATGTGGATATGATCATTATGCGTCACCCTCTTGAAGGAAGCTCACGCTACGCTTCCGAAGTGGCTGATGTTCCGGTAGTAAATGCAGGAGACGGTGCAAACCAGCATCCTTCACAGACCCTCCTCGACCTCTACTCTATCCTCCAGACTCAGGGAACCCTTGACGGTCTTACAATCAATATGGTCGGCGACCTCAAGTACGGCCGTACAACCCACTCGCTTCTTCAGGCAATGTCACACTTCAAGACCAAGTTCGTCTTCACAGCCCCTGAAGAGCTCAAGATGCCTAAGGAGTACAAGGAATTCCTTGACAGCAAGGGTATCGAATACATTGAGACTGCCTCTCTCGAGGAGCATCTCAACAGCTGCGACATCCTCTATATGACCCGTGTGCAGCAGGAGCGCTTCACCGACCCTATCGAGTACGAAAGAGTGAAGGACTGCTACAGTCTCAATGCACAGATGCTCGCAAATGTGAAGGACAACATGAAGATCCTCCACCCGCTCCCAAGAGTGAACGAGATCTCTCAGGATGTGGACGAAACCCCATATGCCTACTATTTCAAACAGGCCGAAAACGGACTTTACGTGAGAATGGCCATTATTTCCTACCTGCTCGGACACAGACCGTTGCGCTAACATTTAAAGGTACACATTATGAGTCAGAAAGAATTGAAAGTCAGTGCATTGGAAAATGGAACAGTGCTCGACCACATACCAGCTGAAAATGTATACAAGGCCCTCGAGATCCTCGATCTCAAGGACATCGAAAGCCAGATTACAATAGGAATCAACCTTGTCAGCAAACAGCATGGCAAGAAGGGAATCATCAAGATTGCAGACAAGTTCTTCGAGGACGACGAGCTCAACAAACTCTCTCTCATCGCCCCTGATGCAACTGTCAATGTGATCAAGGACTTCAAGGTTGTAGAGAAGAAGAAACTGGAGATTCCAAGAGAAATACGAGGAATCGGCAGATGCATGAACCCTAAGTGCGTTACCAACCATCAGCCTATCGAGACCAGATTCTCAACAGCCAAAAAGGGTGACGAAATATCGCTTTTATGTCATTTTTGTGAAAAAACCACCGACTCAAAGGGGCTTTTCTAAAAATATTTGTTATTTTTATCACCAATTAGATTACAATTTATAAATCACATAACAAACACTGAAATGAAAGTAGCACATAACTTCAACGCAGGACCTTGCGTACTCCCTAGACAGGCAGTAGAAAAGGCAATCGAAGCGCTTAAGGACTTCAAGGGTACAGGTATGTCAGTTATCGAGGTTTCTCACAGATGCAAAGAGTGGGACGAAGTAATGGACGAGTGCCGCGGACTCTGGAAAGAGCTCCTCAATATTCCTGACACACACGAGGTTCTTTTCCTCGGTGGCGGAGCAAGCCTTGAGTTCCTTCTCGTAGCTATGAACTTCCTTGAGAACAAGGCAGGCTACCTCGAGACAGGTGTTTGGGCAAAGAAGGCCCTCAAAGAGGCTAAGGCTCTCGGCAACGCTTATGCAGTTGCTTCTTCAGCAGACACAACATTCAACTACATCCCTAAGGGATACGAGATCCCTACAGACCTCGACTATTTCCACATCACTACTAACAACACAATCTACGGTACTGAGATCAAGTACGACATCGACTGCCCTGTTCCACTCATCGCAGACATGTCATCTGACATCATGAGCCGTCCGGTAGACGTAAGCAAATATACCCTCATCTACGGTGGTGCACAGAAGAACGTAGGCCCTGCAGGTGTGACTTTCGCTATCGTGAAGAAGGACGCTCTCGGAAAGGTAAGCCGTTATATCCCTACAATGCTCGACTACCGCACTCACATCGACGGTAAGTCTATGTTCAACACTCCTCCAGTATTCTCTATCTTCGTGATGAACGAGACATTGAAGTGGGTTAAGGAAATGGGCGGACTCGAGGCTATCCAGAAGATCAACGAGGAGAAGGCAGCAATGCTTTACGCAGAGATCGACCGCAACCCTTATTTCGTAGGTACAGCAGCTAAGGAAGACCGTTCGATCATGAACGTATGCTTCGTTATGGCTCCAGGTTATGAGGCTCTCCAGGACGAGTTCATGACTTTCGCTAAGGAAAGAGGAATGGTAGGAATCAAGGGCCACAGATCAGTAGGTGGTTTCCGTGCTTCTATCTACAACGCATGCCCGGTAGAAAGCGTAAAGGCTCTCATAGCTTGCATGCAGGAGTTCGAGGAGTCAAAGAAATAAGACCTCAGGGATATGAAGATTTTAGTAGCAACAGAAAAACCGTTCGCAGCAGCAGCTGTGAACGGTATCAGAGAAATCGTAGAGGGAGCAGGACACGAGCTTGCACTTCTCGAGAAATACACTGAGAAAGAGCAGCTTCTTGAGGCTGTAGCAGATGCTGACGCACTCATCGTACGTTCTGACAAAGTAACTGCAGACGTTGTAGCTGCAGCAAAGAACCTCAAGATCGTCGTTCGTGCCGGAGCGGGTTATGACAACCTCGATCTCCCGTCTTGCACAGAGCGCGGCATCGTTGCAATGAACACACCAGGTCAGAACTCAAATGCAGTTGCAGAGCTTGCTCTTGGTCTTATGATCTACATGGCACGCAACCAGTTCAACCCTGGTACAGGCTCTGAGCTTCTCGGCAAGAAGATGGGTATCCAGGGCTTCGGTAACATCGGACAGCTCGTGGCTAAGAAGGCACAGGCTCTCGGAATGGAGGTTGTGATCTTCGCAGCTCAGCGTTCAGAGAAGCACGAAGGTTGGAACACAGTAGAGACTCTTGAGGAACTCTACAGTACCTGCCACTATGTGTCTGTAAACATCCCGGCTAAGCCTGAGACAAAGGGAATGCTCGGTTACGAACTTCTTTCAAAGATGCCTAAGGGCGGCTGCCTCATCAACACAGCCCGCAAGGAGATTGTTGATGAAGCCGGCCTCGACCAGGCTCTCGC
>CANBDZ010000049.1 GCA_947367375.1 uncultured Bacteroidales bacterium
GCAGCGTTGAAATAACGGATCTCCTGAGCTCCAAGGGACAGGAAAAGGAACATAGCCAGAGAGGCAGTCAGAATCTTTTTCATATATATTCGATTTGGTTAGGGCAAAGATAAAGAAATTAGTTAGATTTGTGTCGGATACAATATATGCCTGAGATGAAAATATATGATTTTGACAAGGTGATCGATCGCCGCGGAAGCGGTGCGGTCAAGGCTGACGCGCTTAAGAATGCATATGGATCAGAAGATCTCGTCCCCCTTTGGGTGGCCGATATGGACTTCGAAACTCCTGACTTCATAGTGGATGCCCTCCGCCAAAGGCTGGAGCATCCTGTTTTCGGTTACACTGTGATACCTGAGGATTACTGGGCAACAGTACAGAAATGGATTCTTGAGCGTCACGGATGGCAGACCGATTGCGAGTGGATGACCTTCATTCCGGGAATCGTCAAAGGCATAGGCATGGCCATCAATGCCCTTCTTGAAGAAGGAGACAAGGTTATAATACAACCTCCGGTATATCACCCGTTCCGTCTTGTTCCTCAGAAGAACGGAGTGGAAGTTGTGTTCAATCCACTGAGGGAGATGCCGGATGGATCCTATGAGATGGATTTCGATAACCTGGCTGCTGTATGCGACGACAAGTGCCGTATGCTCATCCTCTCCAACCCTCATAATCCTGCAGGCATCATATGGCCGCGAGAGACTCTTGAAAGACTGGCTGAATTCTGCCACGAGCGCGGAGTCATAGTAATTTCAGACGAGATCCATTGTGACATGGCGCTGTTCGGAAACAAGCATATTCCTTTTGCGAGCGTTTCTGAGAAAGCGGCTTCCTGCAGCATAACTTTCGGCGCTCCGTCCAAGACCTTCAACATAGCCGGAATAGTAAGTTCTTATGCAATAGTTCCGGATCAAGAACTCAGAGAAAAGTTCTTCAGCTGGCTTGAGGCCAGTGAGTTAGGCGCACCTCACCTCTTTGCTCCGATCGCGACCAAAGCGGCATTCGAGCAGGGCGAAGAATGGCGAAAGCAGATGCTTGAATATATCGAAGGCAATATCATATATATAGAGAATTTCTGCAGTCAATATATCCCTCAGATCCGTCCTCTGCGACCTCAGGCATCCTTCCTTGTGTGGCTGGACTGCCGCGGGCTCGGCCTCACTCACGACGGTCTCATCGACCTCTTCGTGCACAAAGCCGGCCTCGCCCTGAACGACGGTGAAATGTTCAATCCTGGCGGCGAGGGCTTCATGCGTCTGAACGTCGGCACATCAAGAAAAATCCTGGAACAGGCAATGAACCGGCTCCAGGACGCTGTCAAAACTTTATAGTCTTATTTTACATATTCACTTGGCGAGACACCGAACTGTTTCTTGAAGCTTGTCGAGAAGTGCGAGAGAGTGCTGAATCCTGTCATATCGGCAATCTCTGACACGTTGTGCTTACGCTCCTGAAGCAGCTGGGCTGCACGGTTGAGTTTGTAGCGCTTGAAGAAGACGCTAGGATTCTCTCCTGTAAGTCCTTTGACCTTATAATAGAACTTAGTTCTGGAAATCCTCATCATCTCTGTCATTCTTGCGACATCAAGCTCAGAGTTAGACAGTTCGTTCTCCATGAGCTGGTAGAGCTCTGTCATAAAGGCATTGTCCTGAGGTGAGAGTGCATTTTCCTCGATCTCCTCGATGTCTGTCGAGTGGCTGAGCATCTGACGCACCTTCTCCCTGTTTCTCAACTGAGAAGAGATGAGAGCCATAATATACTGTGGCTCAAATGGTTTAGTCACATAAGCATCTGCACCGCAGTCAAGTCCCTGCACCTGATCCTCGACCATAGCCTTGGCTGTCAGGAGAATAACTGGAATGTGCGACATCTGGATGTTCTCCCTGATCTTGCGGCAGAGGTCGTATCCTGTCTTACCTGGCATCACAACATCGGAGATAACAACATCAGGCGCATGCTCCTTGATAAGGGTATATGCATCGTCAGCATTGAATGAACTGAGTACCTTGTATTTTGTCGAAAGGAGTTCTCTGAGATAGTGGATGATGTCAGCGTCATCATCTACCACAAGCACAGTCTTTCTGTTCTCACTGTCCTCAATTTCTTCAGCCACCTCATATTTGATCTTAGCGACGGCGAGCTTCGGCTGCTGAGCCGCATCCACCTTTACTTTCTCCGTTTCTGCATATGACGAAGCACTTACCGGAATCACCAGCGTAAAGGATGCACCTGTAGAAGTAGTCCTGTTGGCAGCCTTCATATGGCCGTGATGCATTTCAGCAAGGGTCTTGGCGAAATACAGACCGATTCCGGTTCCCAGGTTGTGAGTTGCACGGCCTGTCTCCACCTGATAGTAACGCTCGAAGATCTTCTCGAGCTGATCCTCAGGGATGCCAGGGCCGTTGTCCTTCACCTGGATCTTCAGCCATCTGCCATCAGTGTCTGTGTCTTTCAGCCTGAAGTCTGCCAAAGCATCCTCACGGGTAACGACGTCCATAATAAGGTCCACCTTACCTCCGTGTGGAGTGAATTTCATCGCATTTGAAAGCAGGTTGAAACAGATCTTGTCGATCTTATCGTCATCAGCCCATACTGTAAACTTCTCCTCAAGACCATAGGTATGGAAAAGGATGCCCTTTTCTTCCGCATTGATCTTGAATATATCTGAAAGGTCATTAAGATGAGCTACGATGTCTGTCTCCTTGACCTTCAGCTTGAGGGTGTCGTTCTCAAGCTTGTTGAAGTCCAGAAGCTGATTTACGAGGCGGAGCATACGGTAGATGTTTCGCTGCACGATGTTCAGAAGCCTCTTGTTTTCCTTTGTCATCGAAGCAGATTCCGCCATCTGGCTCACAGGTCCCATAATCATCGTAAGAGGAGTACGGAATTCGTGTGAAACATTGGCGAAGAATGTCATATTCATCTGATTGACCTTCTGCTCCTGATCTTTCTCCTGCTGTGCCTTGAGCTTTGCAGCCTTCTCAGTCACAATCTGCTTTCTTACCTGCGAGATAAGATTAATGATACCGCCGGCAATGATTATATACACAATGAACGCCCACCAGGTGAACCATACGGCAGGACCGACCTTAACTTTGATACCTTTTTCAGCGAGGACACCGGATCTGTCCTGACTCAAGATCCTTACCTTGAATGTGTACTTTCCTGCAGGAATATTGGAATAATACGCTTCCCTGTTCTTATGAGCATCGATCCAATGTGCATCGAAGCCGTCAAGCATATACTGGTACTCGACTCTTTCATACTCTCCGTACTCAAGTGCGGCAAACGATATGCTGAAACAGTTCTGCGAATGTTCAAGGTCAATCAGAGGGTCATACGACAAAGACTTCTCTATACACTCGCCTTCTCCCGGACGCACCAGGACATTATGAATTTTCAGATTTTCAAAATAGAGAGGAATCTCCCTTATCTGAGTCACGTGTTCAGGATCAAAGACAGTAAGTCCGTGAGTACCTCCAAATACGAGTCTTCCGTCTGAAAGAGTGCAGGAAGCCCTGTCATAGAACTGGTTGCCACCGATTCCATCATCTGCAAACCAGTTTGTGAAGTCATTGTTCTGTCTGTCATATTTGCCGAGTCCGTACTGTGTGCTGACCCAAAGGCAGCCTGACTCATCCTCCTCGATTGCTGTAATGTCGAGACACGGAGCTCCGGAAATATGCACAAGTTCGTTCTTTTCAAGATCATATCTGAACAGACCGTTTGCCAATGTTCCGATCCACACTGTGCCATCCTTACTCTGGTGCATACACACAGGGACAAACACCGATCTTCTGATACAATCCTTCCACTGGGCTTCAGGCACAGAAATTTGACGTGAATGGTTGGTCCTGCCGTCAAGCTGTGCCAATCCGTGTTCGAATGAAGCCGAAAGCACGGTTCCGTCATTGAGCGGATGGCAGTACGGGGTAAAGGTAAATGCAGCCGTGATTGCCTTCATTGTACGCACCTGATCGTCCTCCGGAGATATGTAATAGACATTCTCACCCATACTTCCTATCCATATGCGTCCGCCCGCATCCTCTGAGATCGCCATAGGGAAAAAGAGAGGCCAAGATTTCTCTACCACGAGGTCATTATTCTTTACACGGCACCTCGAAACTCCGCCGCTTCCGGTAAGCCAGACCTTGTCCCTGCTGTCCACAAAAACATTTGTGATGTCAAGATTGTCCGCTGCCTCATAATTATAAAGGCGGCTCATATCTATCTTCTTGAATATAGCCGAGTCCGCATTATACATATACAGACCGTCCTTCAAAGTCGAGATCCAAAGGTTGTCATTGCTGTCAGAGTCCACAGAAACCACAGACTTCTGACCGAGACTTGACTTGAGCCAGCTGTCGTTATTGAAAAGCTCCTCATATGCATAAATGACGTGATAGCCCTGATCATATGTTCCAAGCCACAGGTTGTCACTCGAGTCGAGATACATTGTTGTGATCTTGGCGTCAGGAACCTCGAAAGGAAAACCTTTCTCATCCTGGTGATAAAGCATATCCTCAGCCGGGTTATATATGAACATTCCGTGCTTTTCTGTGTTGAAAAGCACTTCATCCCCGTAGCTGTAGATATGTGAAACCTGAGCCTTATTGAAAAGCTTATGAGAAGTCAATCCCTTCGGTGTGTCCACAAATCTTCCGTTTACTGTGTCATAGATGAGTACGCTTCCCATTCCGCCCATCCAGATTACTCCGTTATCGAGGACATTGAATGCTGTAGTGTATTTATCAAGGGGAATGAACTCCTTCACCTCAAAAGTGGAAAGATCATACTTCAAAAGATGCGTAGAAGCGACGAACCATATCGACGAATCCGAATCCTGAATAAAGGCCTGTATCGCTGTAGGCATCTTTCCGTCAACCGAAGAAAGAACAGACTTGAAAGTGCCGGAGGGCTCGTCATACTTGGCGAGCTCGACCAATGTATTTATATATATATCACCATCGGCCGTTTCGAGAATCTGCGCCGTGTTACGGCTCATCGTCTCCATCGGGATCCTCACGAAATCGTCCTGTTCAGTATAAAGAGCCATTCCGTTTACTGTTGACACCCACAATCTTCCACGCGAGTCCTTATGCAGACACTGGACCTGATTGTCAGGAAGAGTGGACAGATCACTTGTGCAGAAATGCTGTTGAAATTCGTGGACATTGAAACGATTAAGACCTCTGAAAGTACCTATCCATATATGTCCTTGGGCATCCTCCGCAAAAGCGGTAACCCTCTGGTTGGATATGTCACCAGTAATGACCGGAGTCTCGATATTCAGACGCTGCACATCGTGCTCGTGTACTGTACACGCAGCAGCAAGACAGCATGAGATTGCAATAATTAAGGGAAGTTTTTTCATTTGATACATTTTCTTGTACTAAGGTAGCAAAAAATACCCACAGAGGCAATATAGAGGGGTCATTTGAACAAATATGCAAACATTTGAACAAACAGGAAATACGCTTGAACAAAGTTGAAAACCAAAAATACGCTGCGGCAAATGAATATTCGATAAAAATTTCGATATTTGCATAGATAATAACACGCGTACATAACCCGTACATACGAGAAGCAAAATCTCAAACACTTTTTTAATACTAACCATTAACAAATTAACACATGAAACTCAAATTAGCGACAATTCTCTTCGCACTTTCAGCCATGGTATCCATGACTTCGTGCAACACAGAAGAGGGTCTGGGACAGGGACAGCTTCCGCCATTGGCAGGAGACGTTGACCTCACAGAAGTGTTAGCGACTGACGGTTCACGCGTCAGCCCTAATTATGTTCTTGGAGTTGAGCTTGGTACTGCAGGCGCATCCAAGGAAGGATCAGGAGCAGTTCTCGATGTTAAGTTCACATCGGCAACTCCTACACTTCAGGCTGGAGCCTACACTGAGGCATCAGCAGCTTACGCAGGAGCCGGCAACTACATTACCGGAGCAGAGGGCACTAAGCTCTACCTCAACGGTGAGGCTCACCTCGTTACAGCAGGTACAATCAATGTAGCTGTTAATGATGCAACTTACAAGATCGAGGGTATTCTTAAGCTCAGCAACGGTGAGAACTACTCTATCAGCTGGACTGGTACAGGCCTCGCTTGGAACAATCTTCCACAGCTCAAGGTTCTCAACACTGTAATGAGCGCTCAGAGCAACCTTGCAAACGGCCAGAAGTCTATCACTCTCAACCTTTCTGACGGAAACTTCACTTCAGAGATGGACATGACTACTTACCAGACTGTTTATAAGGGTGCAGGTAACTACCTTGCAATCGACCTCTACAGCGAGGACGGCTATCTTGCAGCTGGTACTTACACACCAAGTGCTGCAGGTGGTGCAATCAACAAGGGTGAGTACGGCATCGGTTGGGACCCAGGTGACATCTACAACATCGGTATGGCATTCGAGAACTGGGGTACTTGCTGGTGGACTGTTGATGAGAATGCAAATCCTCAGACTTCAGCTCAGAAGATCACTGAAGGCAACATCACTGTAGCTCTTGCAGGAAACGTCTACACAATCACAATCGACAACAGCGACCTCTACGCTCAGTTCGTAGGCGAGATTCCAGCTGTAACTAAGCCAGCTGAGCCTGCTGATCCATGGGAAATCGCAGGTAGCGTTGTATTCGAGCACAGCGAGGGTCTCTCATTCACAATGACAGACGACACTGCGAACAACCAGACTTCAGGTGGTGCAGCACTCGAGGGTGTTTCTCTTTACTGGATTCAGGTTAAGGATGCTGCAGGTAACCTCTTGGCAGAACTTGACCTCGTGACTAAGCAGGGCGCAACAGCACTCGCAGGTGAGTACAAGGTAACAAGCTATCCAGACGAAGTTGGTGAGGCTGGTAACGGTTTCTACTTCGACTTAGGAGCTATGGGATGGGGCGAAGGCATAATGTCAGGCGGTACTATCCTTTACGGTCCAGACGGAACTGCTTACGTTGTCGATGCTGAGACAAGTAAGATCAAGGTAACCGAGAACAAGGGCCAGACTACTATCATCGTTAAGGGTACTTCTAACGGCGCTACTATCGCTGGTAAGTATGTAATCGGTGAGGTTCAGGAAGACGAAGGCGGTGAAGGTGAAGGCGGAGCTTGCGGTTGCGACTGCGACGCTTGTAAGGATTGTACAGGCGGACACGAAGGCGGCGATGACGAAGGCGACTCATTCAACGGAACAATGCTCGTTGGCGTCGGCGGTTGGATCGACTACGGAATGTTCGGAATGAACATGCTCGGTCTCGACTTCTACTCAGCTGGTTGCGAGGTTACTAACTCATGGTGGCAGTACACTTACACAGGATCTGGCTATCACCTCAAGCTTGAGATTTACTGCGAGGGTGGTGTTGTAACTCCAGGTGTTTACCAGATTACAACTGTTGAAAGCGCACCAGAGCCAGGCCAGGTGAAGGCTGGTGATGCTTCAGGCGGATCAGAGTGGTACTCAGTAGCAGACGGAGCAGCAACACTCGTTGGCAAGATCGAGGACGGTACTGTTATCGTGGAGCAGAGTGGCGACACATACACAGTTACAATCCAGTCTTCTATCTGCAACGCAAGATACGTAGGTCCTCTTGCTGCACCTGCACAGTAATCATTATATAATATAGGTTAATAAACACGAATATTAACACTAATAAATAACACACTAATGAAAAAATTATTAACCGTTTGCCTATTGGCAATTCTTTACGTGACTTCGGCATTTGCACAGTCCAGCGTGACTGTCACTGTCAAAGATGACGTGGGTGCCGTTCCAGGAGCCAGCGTCCTTATCAAAGGCACAACAATAGGAGATCTTACCGACATCGACGGTGTGGTAAAGTTCGACTCAGTAAAGGATACAGACGTTCTTGTTGTATCATTCATCGGATACCGTACAGTAGAAGTTACTGTTGGTACAAGAGCAAAGATTGAAGTTCTTCTCGAAGTAGACAGCGAGCAGCTTGAAGAGACTGTCGTTGTAGGTTACGGTCAGCAGAAGAAGTCATCACTCACATCTGCGATCTCTACAGTGAAGAGTGAGGACATCGTTTCTACAAAGCAGACCAACCTCGTGGCATCACTCCAGGGTAAGGTTCCAGGTCTCCAGATCCGTCAGAAATCAGGTAAGCCTGGTACATTCGACACTGACCTCAGCCTCCGTGGTTTCGGTTCACCACTCGTGATCATCGACGGTGTCGCACGTACTGCACAGGCTCGTAACGGTGACTGGGGTTACTGGATGGATGAGAACGGTTCTGCCGCTCTTGCACAGCTCAACCCAGAGGACATCGAGAGCATCACAGTTCTCAAGGACGCATCTGCAGCCATCTACGGTCTCGAGGCATCTAACGGTGTAATCCTCGTTACTACAAAGAAGGGTCAGATCGGCAAGCCGACTGTGAACTACTCAAACAACTTCTCATTCGGTGTTCCTACTTCAAGACCTGATCAGGTTGACATCGTAACTTACATGAGACTCGAGAACGAGATGCGCATCAACTCTAAGCAGGGTGCGAAGTTCTCAGAGGAATACATCCAGCATTATATTAATGGTGAGGAAGGTTATGTTGACACTGACTGGTACGACGTTGTAA
Source organism: uncultured Bacteroidales bacterium (assembly GCA_947367375.1). Taxonomy (GTDB): domain Bacteria; phylum Bacteroidota; class Bacteroidia; order Bacteroidales; family UBA932; genus Cryptobacteroides. The sequence continues at coordinate 8,606 of CANBDZ010000049.1, forward strand.
TGAAGGACTATGCTTTCAACATGACTCACAACGTTTCAGTACGTGGTGGTAACCAGCAGACTCAGTACTACCTCAGCGGTAACTACACAGAGGATAACTCTATCCTTACAATGGATAACATGAACAACGACCGTCTCAGCTTCAATGGTAACGTTACTTCAAAGATTACCAACGAGTTGACAGCGATGTTCCAGACATCTATCATGTACTCTAAGCTCGAGGGTATGGCAGGTGTAACTAACCAGAACATCTGGTACTACACTACCAACGCCGACAGAACCATCCCAGCTAAGGTTCTCAGCAACCCTGACCACTATTCTGCTCTTCCAGATTCAGAGAACAGAAACCCTCTCGCAATTACAGATAGAGACGCAGTAGGTTACAGTGACAACCGCAACCTCACTTTCCGTAACAACCTCGAAGTTAAGTACGAGCCTAAGTGGTTCAAGGGCCTTGCAATCTCTGCAACAGGTGCTTACGACTTCAACAACTACCGTCAGGACGACCTCACTAAGCTCCTCTACCTCTACAACTATCAGACAGACGTTCAGGCAGGTGCAAATGCAGAGGCTAACACTTACTCAGAGCAGTGGAATACAAGACAGACTTTCTATGGTCGTATCCAGGCTAACTACAACAGAAGATTCGGTGACCACAATGTAGGTGCAACACTTGCAGCTGAGGCAACAAAGAACACTTCTAACTCTATCAACGGTGCACGTGAGTATGGTGATTTCTTCACTCACGACGTTCTCAACCAGGCTGACGCTTCTACTGCAACAAACGGCGGTAGCCGCAGCGACAACGCAAAGGCTGGTTACATCATGCGCGCAAGCTATGATTATAAGGGTAAATATATCTTCGATGTATCAGGACGTTACGATGGTACTTACCTCTACGCTCCAGGTTATCGTTGGGGATTCTTCCCTGCATACTCTGTAGGTTACCGTGTTTCTGAGGAGCAGTGGTTCAAGACAGCAATGCCTTGGTTCAACAACCTCAAGATCCGTTGGTCAGACGGTCTCATGGGTTCACCTCAGGGTGGTGCTTATGCTTGGCAGCTTGGTTACACTCAGAACGGTTCATACGTATTCGAGGATGGTAAGCTTCTCAACGGTTACGCTAGCCACTCTGTAGCCGAGACTCTCCTCTCTTGGGCTGACGTACGCTCAATGGACTTCGGTATCGACTGGGATATGTGGCGCGGTAAGTTCGGTGGTTCAATTGACTGGTTCTGGAGAAGAACTTCAGGTATCGCAGGTACTGCGACTACTACAGTTCCTGACTTCTACGGTCTTTCACTTCCACAGCAGAACCTCAACGCTTCTGAGAACGTAGGTATCGACCTCCAGCTCTCTCACCAGAACAACATCGGTGAATTCTGGTACAGAATCGCAGCAACAGGTACATTCTCAAGATCACGTACAACATACCAGGAGTCTGACAAGACTGCGATCTACTCATCAAAGCAGAACTACTACACTTCTCACTACACAGGCAGATGGTCTAACGCACGCTCTGGCTCTATGTATCACTGGGAAGACGGTTCACAGTTCACTGGTTGGAATGACATCACTTCACACCCTGTTCTCCACAACACTACAGCAGGTATGAACGACCTCCTTCCAGGTATGTACAAGATCGAGGACCGCAACGGTGACGGTGTAATCAACAGCAATGACCTTTATTACACTTGGGCTGAAGGAAATGCTCCTCTCCAGTTCGGTCTCATTTTCTCAGGCCGCTACAAGGGATTTGACATCAGCCTCAACTTCGCAGGTTCGACACTCGTTCATAAGACCGCTTCACTCTCAGGTGCTTATGGTTACGGTTTCTTCCCTACATTCTACGAGACCTACATGGACCACTACACCCTCGCAGAAGGATTTACAGATCCTTTCAACCCGAACTCAGAGTGGACTCCAGGTTACTTCCCAGCAATTGCTAAGGCAACAGGTGGATACGACGGTTCTTCTAACTCTACATACCGTGTAAACCAGCCTTACAACTACATCGACGCTACATTCATTCGTCTTAAGAGTGCTGAGATCGGTTGGACTCTCCCTGCAAGATGGACTCAGGCAGCTAACATCAAGTCGCTCAGAGTTTACCTCAGCGGTACTAACCTCTTCACTATCTGCAACGAGATTCTTAAGGCATACGACCCTGAGAGAAATGACAGCGTTTACATGAATGCCGGTGGTTACCCACTCATGAGAACTTACAGCTTAGGTCTTAACTTGAACTTCTAATCCTTGATCTCAATGAAAAAGATTTTAACACTTATATCAATTGTTGCACTTTCGTTCAGCTTCGTTGCCTGCGAGGGATTGTTTGACAATCTCGAGGGCGACAAGACAAAGCTGTCGGGCGACTACCTTGCAGAGTCTGAGGCTGGTCTTTCAAGAATGATGGCCTCTGTATATGCATCAATTCCAATGGGCGCATTCTCTAATGGCGACAAGTCAACAGACAATGCTGTCGACACTCACGGTGGCGGTATCTACAACAGTACACCAGGATTCTGGAACTACACCACAATGCGTGATGTAAACAACCTCATCAAGATTATTGACGAGTCATATAATGCAGGTAAGATCAGCGAGACTCTCCGCAACACTTACATTGCAGAGGCAAGATTCGTAAGAGCTTACTACTACTTCGGTATGGTAAGAGCATACGGTGGAGTTCCTATCATCACTGAGCCACTTGATGACAAGTATGACGGTGGTGAGAACGCAGGTCTCTATATTCCAAGAAGCACAGAGAAGGAAACTTGGGATTTCGTACTCGCAGAGCTCACTGAGGCTGCTGCCGGTCTTCCTGAGACAAGAACTGACGGAGCTTACAGAGCTGACAAATGGGCTGCTCTCGGTCTCAAGTCACGCGTTGCTCTCTACGCAGCTTCTGTAAGTAAGTACTGGAAGAACGCTCCTATCGAGACTTCTTACGAGGCAGTTGCTAAGAAGCTCACTTACATGGAGGAGTCTTATGCAAACGATTACTATCAGCAGTGTATCGAGGCTTGCGAGGAGATCATCAACTCAGGTAAGTTCTCACTCTACAATGCTGAGCCAGCTTCTCTCGACGCAGCGATCACAGGTCTTTCTGACCTCTTCCTTGCAAGACATGATGAGGAGTGGATCTTTGGTAGATCTTACAACAACGGTACTCCACAGGCATCTAACTCATTCGACTGGAACAACTCTCCAATGCAGGCTAAGTTCTCTGAGGCTGTCGGCGTTTGGAAATGGGGTTGCTACAACGTAAATGCTGACCTTGCTGACCTTTATCCTTACTACGATTCAAACTACAATGCTGTTGACGGTACTCTCGCAACACGCGTAGACGGCAACGAGTCAACATGGCTCGCGCAGATCTATGCTGATGCTACTGCAGCTGAGAAGGTTGAGTATGTAGCATACAGCAAGACTGCAGACCTCTTCGCTAAGAAGGACGCACGTTTCCAGGCATGGGTAATCTATCCTGGTATCAACTTCCGCGGTGTTGACATCGTTATCCAGGGTGGTATCTGGGGTGACAAGCTCCTTATCTGCGACTCTGAGAAGGACTATGTAACTGCAGGTGGCAAGAAGTACTACATGTACGGAGCATCTAACGGTGAGGAGTACTCAGGCTTCAACAAGATCGGTCACGCTAACGACGGTAGCTGGTACTCAACTGGCTTCGGTATCCGCAAGTACCTCGATCCAGCTGGTGCAAAGCAGTACTCAACTAACCCTTGGTACGACATCCGCTACACTGAGATCCTCCTTAACTACATCGAGGCTCAGGTTGAGAAGAACGGTACAAACGCTGGTGACGCAAAGAAGCACCTCAACGCAATCCGCAGAAGAGCATTCTTCAAGGATGAGATTGACGCAACTCTTGAGAACGTACTTAAGGAGCGCCGTCTCGAGCTCGCATTCGAGGATGACAGAGCAATGACTCTCCACCGTCGTCGTGAGTTCTACCGTCCTAACCATCCAGCAGGAATTACTGAGGCTAGAAGACACGCTATCATCCCTGTAGCAGACGTTCGCAGCGGCAAGGCACAGTACATCTTCGTTCGTGCAAACATGATGATGGATGACACTGACAAGGTTCCTGTAGCATACGAACTCCAGCCTAAGAACTACTACGGTGGCATTTCTAACTATGATAAGAACAAGCTGGTTCCTAACCCAAGTCAGCGTTAATTTTTAAATCGATTTATGATTATGAAGAATATCAAATACATATTGATGACAGTTGTAGCTGCATTGTTTGTGACTTCTTGCGACTGGTTCGTCCTTGACAACATGGAGAGCTATGACGCAAAAGTCTCAGGAAAGTTTGTAGATGCAGAAACTGGTGCATTGGTTCCGTCTGAGGTTTATAGCTCACAGACTGGAGTCTTTAAGATCTACGAGCTTGGTTGGGACTCTGAGGCAGCTCAGACATGGTACATCAAGAACAACGGTACTTACTGCAACAACCTCGTTTGGGCAGGTGACTACCGTATGGAGACAAATGACGCAAACTACTATCCATTCTCTCAGGAGTTCAAACTCAAGAAGGGAAACAACGAGGTTGACTTCGCTGTTAAGCCATTCGTAAGATTCCTCAATCAGGAATTCTCTTATGATGTAGCTGCAAAGAAGATCAAGGCTACTTGTACAGTACAGGTTACTGACCCTGCACAGACTAACACTCTCAAAGAGGTTCGTCTCTGCTGCTACACAGACTGCCACGTTGGTACTTCTTTCAACAACTGTAAGAATGACGCTGAGGCTGTTGCATCTAACGTACAGTTTGATGCTGACGGTAAGGCTACTGTAACAGTATACATTGACACTCAGGATTCTGCAAACGCTACTGAGTTCAAGTATGAGCGCGTTCACTACGTGAGACTTGCTGCCCTTGCAACAGGTAACGCAAACAGCGCTTCACGTTACAACTTCACTCAGACCTACAGCATCGCGCTTGACGGTTCTGCAGCTGTTGAATACGACAGATGGTAATTGAATAATGTGGGTGGCACCAGCCACCCACTCATATCCCAGCTGCGGCTGACCCTGTAGCTGGGAACAAAACAACCACATAACATGAAGAAACTTCTACTCATTTTCATTGCGACATTTCTTGCAGCTTCGTGTGAGAAAGAAAATAATCCTAAGATCACAGTATTAGACACACTCGTGGAGACAGCCGCATCAAGCAGTGATGACGGTTCATATAACCTTGAAATACTTATGAGCGGAAACGGATATAACGTAAAACTTACCGTTCCTAGCTCTGAAATGAAGCTCAAGGCTGGCTCTTATGAAGTCAAAGCAGGTGGTTGTAGCGTAAGTTTCAACACTGGTTACGTTGAAAGGAAAGTAAGCAGCGGAACAGTAGATATCACATCTGACAACGACTTGTACACTATCGGAATGTCTGTGATAAGCAGAAACGAAGAATACCGCTTCAAGTTCCAGGGACAACTTGAATTCAAGAGTTTCGTAGGCACTGTGATCAGAAACCGTTCAGTCAACAGTGCTGCGATGAAACGAGAGATGAAGTATTCAATCTACCTTCCTAAAGACTACGTGTCAGGAGAATCATTCCCTGTACTATATCTTCTTCACGGTTACGGAGATGAGAACAACGCATGGCTTGACAAGGGAAACCTTGCTGCCATTGCAAAGACACATGAGGATAATGGCGGAAAACAGATGATTGTAGTATGTCCAGACGCTCTCACTACATTCTATATTGACGGCTATCAGGGTAAATACAAGACCTACTTCTTTGAGGAGTTGGTGCCGGCAATCGAAAAGGAATATAACGTAAAGACAGACAAGTATTCAAGAGCTGTCGCAGGTCTTTCAATGGGCGGATACGGAACACTATATTATGGTCTCGGTGAGCCTGATATGTTCTGCTGTGCATACGCATGCAGCCCAGCTGTCAACATGGGATTCGGCTACCCAAGCCTCTACGATCTGGCAACGAATGCAGATCGTTCAACCCTGCCTGTCTTGACAATCGAGACTGGTATTCATGACTACACAACGCCACTTAAAGACAACACAGAGTTCCACAACCATCTTGTCAGTGTAGGTATTGCCCACGATTTTATCACACGCGACGGAACACACGACTGGAAGTTCTGGCAGGAGTGCCTGCCGAAGGTTCTCAAGAAATGCGGCGAAACATTCAAAGACTAAACAACAAACACAATAAAAACCAATTAATATCACTAAACACATGAAAAAGATTTTTGCAATCCTCGCCGGTTTGGCACTTGCTATCGGCTCATTGTCAGCACAGGAGCTGGCAAACTTCTCTTTCGGATTCGGAAGACAGAAACCAGTTATCTCTCCAGAGATCAAGAATGACAGCGTAACATTCAGACTTAAAGCTGATTATGCTACAGTTGTAAAACTCAGCGGCTCATGGATGCCAAACCCTTGGGG
>CANBDZ010000050.1 GCA_947367375.1 uncultured Bacteroidales bacterium
GTATAAATAAATGTTTAGAATTGCAAACATTATATCATAACTTGAGCCAAAAGGAAAGCATGTAATGGAAACGAAACAATATTGTCACAGGTAATTCATGGAACCTTATGATTGATGAAATCTTTATCAGCGACCTTTGCGACCGTAAACAATAAAAGACAAGTGGAGAATGAAAAAGAACTTTAGAAGATTTGTTCTGACAATTTATTTGCTGACTTTGGCGGTTGTTTCGCACGCACAGGTACTGAAGGGTACCGTAATTGATGCTGCGACGGGAGAAGCGCTTATAGGCGCTTCCATTCAGTTGAAGGGTACTGCATCAGGAACTGTTACTGACATCGACGGACGATTTGAACTGAAGGACCTCAAAGAAGGTAACCAAAAACTGGTCATCTCATATATTTTCTATCGCACGGCAGAGATTGATGTAGAAGTCAAGGCAGAGAATCCTGAACTGAACATAGGATTGGAGCTGGACGGCCAGCAGCTCAATGAAGTGACCGTCATAGGAAGGAAGAATCTCGAAAGCGTTGCGGCTCTGCAGATGGAAAGGCAGATGTCGACAGCGGCCATAGAGAATATAGGAGCCAGAGAGATGGCTGTAAAAGGAATATCTAATGTGGAGGAGGGTGTGAAAAAGATCACCGGTATATCTGTCGCCTCAGCCGGTCAGCTGATAGTGAGAGGTCTCGGTGACAGGTACAGCATCACGACGCTGAACGGCCTGCCGATAGCATCTCCCAACCCTGACAACAAGCTTGTGCCGCTGAACCTTTTCCCGTCATCTACTGTACAGAACATCACTGTAAGCAAGGTCTACAATGCGGAGACTTATGCAGACTACAGTGGGGCCCATATCGATATCGTCACAAAGGTCAATATTCCCGAAGACTTTCTAGAGATAAGCCTCAATACAGGTGGATCTGTCAATACAATTTTCAGAAAAAGATACCAGATGGACAGGGGAGTGTCTCTCTTCAGGACATCCAGGCTTGAATCGCAGGTTCTTGATATGCCTCTTGTCGACTTCGACGAATACGTGAAGTCAAATGATATCTTCAAGTCCTCATTTGCAGTAAGTCAGAAGACGGCGCTTCCATCAATTGGCGGAACCGTAAGCATGGGAAAGAACTTCAATGTAGGCGGCCAGACGCTGAGCATCCTTATGTCAGCAAACCTCAGCAATGACTATCAGAAGGTATCAGAGGCATTTCAAAAGACTTTGGAAGCGACCGGCAATGTCCAGAGCAACTTCACCTACGACAGTTACGATCAGGCGTTGAAGGCATCGGCTTTAGGACATGTCGGATATACGCTCAGAGAGTCTGACAGAATAGGCTATACATTCTTCTATGCACGTAATGCCAATGATACTTATCAGCTTCGTAATGGAGAAGATGCGGAAGGCCATCTTCTGACAGGAAGCAATAACGTGACTCATGTGTATTCGCTTCAGAATCATCAGTTGAACGGACTTCACTTCCTGCTTGACTCCAGGGTGGAGATAGATTGGGCTGCATCATACGGAAAGACAGGTTGTGACGAACCAGACAGAAGGCAGGTCATGTACATCCATGAGGAGGGAACGCTGAAGCTCTTCAAACTGAACAGGCAGGAGACCATGCGATATTTCGGAATTCTTGATGAGGATGAATGGAACGCAGACCTCGGGTTGAAATGGAAATCGGGTGACAGCAACTCTTTCAGGGCTGGCGTAAGCTACAAGGACAAGGGAAGAGAGTATATGGGAACCCGTTTCTATTATAACCTCAATCGTCTTGATCCGGAAATAACAGGTGTCTTCGATACAGACTCGTTCCTGAATTATGGTAACGTGGCTAGCGGCAATATAGTGATAGAACGCAAGAAGCAGCCGAAGGACAGTTACCGTGCAGGTACCGATATCATCGCAGGATATATGACCGCGGACCTCTATCCGACAGAGAATCTTCTCATTAATCTGGGACTCAGATATGAATATGCCCGGCAGTGGGTCAGATACGCTTCAGACGGTGGTGACTGGTTCGGCAGGAAGAGTGCGATTGAGCATGGAGACCTTTTCCCGGCATTGAATATTAAATACACCTTCAACGATACCCATATCCTGCGCTTTTCCGCATCACGGACAATCACAAGACCATCATTCATAGAAATGGCTCCGTTCCTGTATCAGGAATCCTACGGGTCTGCACAGATAAGGGGTAACGAGGATCTGAATAACGCATACAACTATAATCTGGATCTCAGATACGAACTCTTCGGATCCGACGGTGACATGCTCAGTGTTACAGGCTACTTCAAATATCTTGATAGCCCGATCGAACGGATACAGGCACTTAACGGAGGCGCCACGCTGCACTCATTCCGAAATGCGGATAACGGTTTTGCTGCAGGTCTGGAAGTGGAATTCCGCAAGAGGATCGCCAAGGATCTTAATGTCGGAGCGAATGCAAGCTACATGTATACCAATGTGAAGCTTCCGGAAGGAGGAGCATACACTAACAATGAACGTTCGCTTCAGGGCGCATCTCCAGTCCTGATCAATGCAGACATCACATGGTCTCCGAGATTCGGTGATGAGAAGGCCTTGAACATGGTCCTGCTCTACAACATGCAAGGCAGCAGGATACACGCGGTGGGCGTGTCGCAGTTGGGAGACATCAGGCAGGACGCGGTTCATACTCTCAACTTCAATGCAAGCTACCAGTTCAACAGGCACTGGTCTGTAAAGCTTCAGGCAAGCGACCTCTTGGGACAGGATATAGTCTTCAGGCAGGAGGTTCCGCTGACAGGACAGATCGTAGAAGTCGAGCGACACAGATACGGCCAATGCCTTGAGATAGGAGTTACATTCAAACTATAGAAGAAAACATTACAACAACCATTTTAAATCAACATTTTATGAAAAAGAATTATTTCAAATTCAGTTCATTGGCTTTAATAGCCGGAATGTGTGTAATCGCATCATGCGACAACGATGATGATCCGATCGTAAATCCGGATGACAGTTCAACACTGCACGGAGCTGTCACTTCCGACCTGACACTTGAGTCCGGAAAGACTTATACTTTGGATGGGGAGCTGATCGTGAAGGCAGGAGCTACCCTGAATATTGAAGAAGGAGTGACTGTTGTAAGCCTGTATGATGACAAGGTTGACTACATTCTTGTGGAGCAGGGCGCTAAGATGAATGCAGTAGGAACGGCATCCTCACCGATTGTCATGACGTCTCAGAAGGAAGAGCCGGGTGCATGGGGCGGTATCCATATCTGCGGATTTGCACGCACCAATGCGGAAGGCGGCAAGGGCAGTTCGGAGATTGGTGGAGCTACCTATGGCGGAGATAAGGATGACGACAACAGCGGAGTCCTGAAATTTGTACGTGTGGAATACACCGGATATGCCTTTGATGAGGAGCACGAGGCTAACGGCATCACCTTCTATGGTGTAGGAAGCGGTACGACAGTAGAGAACTGCGAGGCATATCATGGTTCGGATGACGGATTCGAGTTCTTCGGCGGCTCCGTCAATGTAAAGAATATGGTAGCGGTCAACTGCTCGGACGACTCCTTTGACTGGACTGAAGGCTGGAACGGAAGGGGAGAGAATCTGGTAGCTTTCCAGGCGCCTGAATCAGTCCTCGGTTATGACTGTGACTGCCTTGTCGAGGCAGACAACAACGAGAATAACTTTGCCGCAACCCCTGTGTCGCATCCTGTACTGAGCGACCTCATTCTTGTAGGAAATGGTGCAGGCAAGCAGGGCATCCGTCTGCGTAGAGGAACCCAGGTGGAGATAACATCAGCCAAAGTGACAGGCAAGGGCAAGCCTCTGGCTGTAGAGAGTGCGGAAACTGAAAATGCCCTTCTCGAGAAGGTATCCAGACTCAGTGGAGTGGCAATCTCAGGAACACTTGACAGTAAGGAAGGCATCTATACCAATGACAAGTTCGTGGCGGATGGAAACACGTCAAATGCAACACTCGGGTATGCGTCCCTTGAGGATATTGCGAAGGAGTGCAGCTGGATGAACGGCTGGACGAAGTAGGACTATGCCATCATAAAGAATATATCTCATCTTCCGGAACCGAAAGGTGAGATATATTAAGTTGCTCATATAGGGCTGTATTAGTTTCTGTAGTAAGAATCAGGCTAAATTATCCAAGAATCAGGATAAGCACCTGTGCAGTAATGATCCTGAGGAACATCGCGAGAGGATAGACAGTTGTATAGCCGAGCGCCGGTGCATCGTTCCCTGCAGTCTGGTTGGCATAGGCCAATGCGGGCGGATCCGTATATGTTCCGGCGATCATACCCATGAGCGTGAAGTAGTTCATCTTGTACCTGTATCTGGCAACAGGGCCTATGCACAGGATAGGAATGACCGTGATCAGGAAGCCGCAGAGGACGTAGAGAAGTCCGTCGCCTTCGACTACGGTGCTGATGAAGTTGCCTCCAGCCTTTATGCCCACGCTCGCCAGGAAGAGTGCAAGACCTATCTCGCGAAGCATAAGGTTCGCGCTGACTGTAGTGTAGGTCACGAGCTTCATCCTGTAGCCGAAACGTGATATCAGGATAGATATGATCAGAGGGCCGCCTGCAAGTCCAAGTTTGACAGGTGTAGGCATGCCCGGAATCGCGATAGGAAGACTTCCGAAAAGGATTCCGATGAAGATGCCGACGAAGATTGTGAGTATGTTCGGGTGGTCAAGTTGATTGTGGGAGTTGCCAAGTCTTGCGGCGAGGCGGTCTACTGCATCTGAAGGTCCGACAACCCTTATCCTGTCACCGATCTGGAGTCTCTGGTCAGGTCTGGCGAGAAGTTCCACTCCAGCGCGGTAAATTCTTGTCGCATTGACGCCGAATTTACCGCTAAGGCTCAGCTGTGAAAGAGTCTTGCCGTTTACATCTTCTTCTGTGACCAGTATCCTCTTTGATACGAGTGGGGAGTGACCTTGGTCGAATTCCTTGTCCGCTTTCACTTGACTGCCTATGAAGGTAACGATGGCATCCGCCTCGTCGCTGGCACATACGATAAGAAGGTGGTCTCCCTGATGCAGCACCGTGTCCCTGTTAGGAAGACTTTCGTTACCGTCGTGAAGTATCCTTGAACAGACGAAGTCTCGGTTAGCCATTTCGCGTAGACTCTTGAGCGTGATGTCTTCCAGTGCGGGATTCTTTACTTCTACATACATCCTGTGAGGTTTTTCATGCCTGTCAGCCGTCTCTTCTCTGGCCAGGGCATCTTTTTCTGCGGCGAGATTGACCCTGCACAGATATTTAATAAGAATGGTGGCTCCGATTATGCCTACCACTGCAAGAGGGTATGCACATGCATATCCGTTTGCTATCTGAGGTCCCGAATAGCCCAACTGGCCCAATGCCTCATTCGCTGCACCGAGTCCGGGAGTATTCGTGACGGCGCCGCACAGGACACCCACCATCATAGGAAGATCCTCCTTTTCAAACAGTAAAAGCCATAGAACGGCCATCACTGCGATGTTGAGCAGTATCGCTCCTGCAGCCATGAGGTTCATCGAGACTCCTCCCTTCTTGAAGCTTGAGAAGAATGATGGACCGACTTGAAGTCCGATGCAGTACACGAACAGGATAAGGCCGAAGTCCTGTACGAAGTTTATTATCTGAAGATTGCCGGAGAACCCGAAATGTCCCATAAGGATTCCGACAAAAAGTATGAACGTCACTCCAAGTGATACCCCGAAGATCCTGATTCTTCCAAGAAGTACTCCTATCGATATTACTAGGGAGTACAGAAGCACGATGTGTGCAATGGAGTCAGGATTAAAAAGCAGATTGTCTAACCATTCCATAATCTGATTTCTGTTAACCTAAATACATTTCTACTGTCGATTGCCTGCAGCAATCCGGCACAAAGGTATGAATTAATTTCATTCGATGTCCGGCAAGTTTATACATCCTTTTCCTCATGCTAGCTTCCATGAATATTATGACGATACATTGCTTCTAATGTGTATGTGTTTGTTAATCAGTAGTTAAAGGTTTATTGTGTGCAGTCTGTTTAGTAATAAGTTTCATAGGAACTGCTTCCGGCTGCCTTGTTTTTTATGTGTAAGGCCTTATTTTTTGACATAGGTCAAATAAAACGGACTTTTTGAAAAATAGGGTAGTGAAAAGTGAACAACGTATTATCCAACCCCATAACTTTGCCTTCGAAAAATAAGAAAAGAAAGAAGAAAAAGACGATTTGAAACCAATGCAATGATGATTGTCCGATGAATTTTCAAATTGTCGAAAGTATGTGAAACTCCCGATTGGCGGGACAAATGGAAAAAGGTATGAAAAGATTTTTTGAAATTTTCATTGCCGGTATTTTCAAGGCTGAAACAAATGTTTGGTGTCCGACAGGAATGATACCGGTAAATTGTTCAGTTCGAAATAACTAATAAAACTGATCGATCAGAGGTATCTCTGACATATATATTAGTAGTGTAACGTCCCGGAAGGGCAAATTAAAAGTAAAGCTTATGAATAAGATCGTAGCAAGTTTTTCGAGCCATCCGAAGAGATATATGCTCAGTGTAATGCTACTTGAGCTATCTACACTCATGGCTTTGATGCTGACCCGATAAGAACTCAGCTCAGAACAGAAGCATTCGGTCAGGATGACTGAAAGGATGTTTAATTATAAACTTAAAAGGAAACGCAATAAGGATATATAGAATCATAAAATAAGGACAATCATCAATCGGTATTTTGTTCAATCATCTCCAGGCCTTCTGGCCGGAGGCAGAATATTATGATTATGAAAAAGTTTATTAATATGATGAAGTCCGCAATGCATAATATATACAATAATAACTGTATGTGTCCGACCGGTTCAATACCAGTCATGTATGTAGACAAAAAATAAAGACGCGAATAAGATTCAAGTTAGTTTAGTGTTATTAATGTACTAAGAACTTAACATTAGGTTAGTTATTGGTGGTCAGAGGGTGTCGCGAGGACATCCTCTTTTTCATTATAAAAGGCGTCCGGACTTCGCTGTCCGGGCGCCTTGAAATATATAGTAAGTCTAAGTTAAGTCCTGTTCTACTGTATTCCTGAGCGTACCCTGCTGAGGGTCTCAAGTGACATCTGCAGATAAGACGCTATATGTCCGATAGGGGCGCGCTGGATTATTCCGGGGAAGAGCTGCATCAGTTTCGTGTAGCGGTCCTTTGCAGACTCGAAGCGGAGGATGTCAGCCTTTACCTGGGACAGCATCAGTGAATCCTCCATGAAACGGCGGTACAGGTATGCAAGGTCTGCATTGGTCTCTGCAAGCTCCTCCATCTTGTCACGGGGCATCTCCCAGATTACGGTCGGCTCAAGCGCTTCCATTGCAAGGTGTGTAGGTGTGCCGTTGAAATAGCTCTCAATGCAGAACACGACACCGCCTTCACAAGATATGTGTTCGGTCATATCCTTGTCGTGTTTCACATAATGCTGGCGGATGAGCCCTTTCTCAATATATGCCAGACAGGTACATACCTCTCCATCTGACAGGATGATATCTCCCTTATGGAATTTCCTGCATTGGATGACTTCCGAAAACATCTGTATGTTTTCCAGTTTCAGTCTTCTGTGAGGGCAGGTCTCCTCTACAATCTTTCTTGCAATATCCAAGCGGTCTGTCATACTGTCTGATCTTTATGAATGAAAAATCACTGCAAATATAGAAAAGTTCAGAGATATTGAAATGCCGATGAAATTATGCACGATGCAATAACTATCGGCGATTATTGCTATAGAAACAAACACGAGCCGATGCTTTTTATGCTTTTGGATTGACGATACCTTTGCGACGTTAATTTTAAAATCCATCAGTTATGAAAGCATTGATACTTATTTTATGCTGCCTGACATTGGCACTGGTATTTACTGTTATTGAAAAACTACGCGTATTGAAAAGTTGGAACAGGATCAAATCAGATGATCCGCAACATCTGAAGGATTCTCTGAAGGAATATTGTGACAAGATGGACTGAAGGCAGTTTGATTAAATTACAAAGTTATGGAACTGAGGCAATTGAAGTATTTCGTAAAGACGGCTGAGACTCTGAATTTCTCTGAGGCTGCAAGGGCTTTGTTTGTAACGCAGAGCACGCTTTCCCAGCAGATAAGACAGCTTGAGCAAGAAATGGATACTTTGCTATTTGAAAGAGATAGCCATAGTGTCCAGCTTACAGAGAGTGGTGAAAGACTCCTGCCGCTTGCGAAAAGGACATTGATGGATGCCGTGACTTGCATGGACACAGTCAATGATCTCAAGAAGATGCTCTCAGGTTCCCTTAACATAGGCATAACTTATACATTTGCCCCTATCCTCACGGAAACCGTCATCGCATTCACAAAGGCGCATCCAGCTGTAAAGCTCAATATATTCTATAAGACAATGGAGGAACTGATGTCGATGCTTGAAAAGCGTGAACTTGATTTCGTGCTGTCTTTCAAACCTTCATCCGTTCATCCTGCCATAGAATCGCATGTTCTCTTTGATAACAATCTCTCAGTCATTGTAAACAGGTATCATCCTCTTGCAGAACAGGAAAAGATAACTCTACAGGACATACTGCCTCACGGAGTTGCGATGCCTGCCAAAGGTCTTCAGTCCAGAAATGAGTTTGATAAACTGTATCCGGCGGCATGCAATCAACTGAATATCAGGATTGAACTCAATGAAGTCAATGTCCTGCTGGATATTGTACGCGGAAGCAGTCTGATCACGATACTGTCAGAAGCTGTGATTCATCAGACAAGCGGTCTGGTTGCAATACCTTTCGATGTGCCTGACAATATCATGGTCGGATGTGTCCATACAGAGAAAAGCGCATATCGGAAGAAGGCAGCAGAAGAATTCATAAGGATGCTGCAGGAATCGGAAGCTGTGAGGGAAAGGGCCATACAATGGCTTGAATAAATGAATCTCATAAACAATCTTTTTGAAGGTGCGGAAGGTTCCTGGAGTGGTGGAATCGCACATATTCTCATAATCATTTCTATCGTCATTGCCTTGGGCAGGATTCTTGGCAAGACAAAAATCTGCGGCATCTCGTTCGGTGTGACATGGGTGCTCTTCGTTGGAATATTATTCGCTCACCATGGACTGACCATAGATCATAACCTCATTCACTTCCTTAAGGAGTTTGGACTTGTGCTGTTCGTGTACTCAATTGGTCTTCAGGTCGGTCCGGGTTTTTTCTCAAGTTTCCGTTCAGGTGGACTTGTTCTAAACGGACTGGCAGTGTTTATAATTGCCGTCGGAGTTCTTGTGACCGTGGGAATTCATTTCCTGGCTGATATTCCTGTGACAACGGTTACCGGTATAATGTCAGGAGCGGTAACTAACACTCCAGGACTTGGTGCCGCACAGCAGACATACTTTGACATTACGGGCAATACTGCCAATGATATGGCTCAGGGATATGCGGTAGCTTACCCATTAGGAGTGATAGGATGCATACTTTCGTTCATTCTGATCCGGATTGTGCTTTACAGAGTGTCGGGTGCAGAATCAAGATCTGCCGTGCATAATGAAAGGAAAACCGCGGGGGAGGTCCGTGGCAATTCCGATCAGCCCAATCTGATTCCAATTTTCATCGGAATAGCACTCGGCTGCATATTGGGAAGCATTCCTATCAGTTTACCCGGAATACCGCAGCCTGTCAAGCTGGGCCTTGCTGGTGGCCCGCTGATCGTGTCGATTCTCATCAGCCGTTTCGGGCCAAGGTTTCACATTATTACCTATACGACTCCGAGTGCCAATCTCATGATCCGTGAAATCGGTATATCCCTTTTCCTTGCATGTGTCGGATTGGAAGCAGGAGAAGGATTCGTCGATACTCTGGTTCATGGGGACGGAATGAAATGGATCATGTATGGCGCATTGATAACGGTCATTCCAGTCCTTGCAGGAGGCTTCATTGGCAAATATGTCCTGAGACTGGACTACAATACATTGACCGGAGTACTTTCCGGTGCCTGCACAAATCCTCCGGCACTTGCTTATGCTTCTGAACAGGATCGTGATTCAGACAAGACAGGCGTAGCATATGCTACCGTATATCCTCTGTCCATGTTCCTCAGGGTACTGGCAGCGCAGTTAATGGTTTTATTCTTCTGCTGAAGAGTAAAACCATTAACCAGTGATGCATCCGGCTTGCCCGAAAGATATTGGCGAATCGCGATTTATCGATCTTAAGTTATGATTTTCATCCGAGAGTTGCGATAATATACTCTCCAAAAGTTGAATCTACAAAGTTAAAGTTCACTGTCACAAGACACATTGTTTCTATTGCCAAAGTGGTTCGTTTTCCCAGTTTGCGGGAAATCCCATTGCTTTGATATCGACAGTAGGGTAGTCGTTGAGTAGCTTCTTTAATCTTGCGGTGAAAGAACTATTTGGGTTAATAGTTTGAAGCATGTACCTGACAAGGCATAGTATGTAATATACTTTGTCATTCTGAACCTTTGTCTGGATAAATGGCATTGCTGTCTTTCTTGGAAATGCTCCAGTCACTCTAAGTGTCTTGTTCCAAAGTCTGCTATGATGAGCGCAGATGTTCCTAACATATACGAAGGTATGTATCCATGATTCTAGTATAGTGTCTGCAACCCCATAATAGCTCGCTATGTTACGTTTGGTTCTTCCGCCAATTACATATTTCAACAGCAGCGACAATGTGCCAAATGAGGTCACTTCCATTGTCATCCAACTTGGTGGAAATGGATTGCTATATGTGTTTTTGAATGTTAAAATCTGATCATCATCAGAACGCCTGAGCTCACTATCAATGCTACTTAAGATATTAGTATGCTTGTTCGCATTACAGAATAGTGATTGGTTCAGGAACCAATATGACCCATGAGTTTGTGAGAATTCTTGTGATATTTGCGTTCTCAATGACACTTCGATCTTCTCCATTTCTGCACAAATCAACTTTCTCAAGGCTGAGTCGAACTTATAGAGTGTGTAAGCGTCCTCAAACTTAGCTCCATTCTTGAATGTGCCTGCTTGCTTATTTTGTACGAGTGGTAAAAGGTAGCTCTTGATTCTGAAATAGCTGATGTTGTCTAGTAGATGCTGTGCTTTGGGTTCATTAATAAATGAAAGACCTCTACTTTTGAGAAGCTGAATCTGAGGACCCGAAGTCAGTGACTGGGCGTTGAAAACCGTTTTAGCCATATCGTATAAAATAAAAAGTCCACCCTGAGCGCGCTGATCTAACGGGAAGCGGGGTGAACATGTTGCTGCAAATATAACAATTATCGTGAAATTAACAAAATTGTATGCGTAAAATGCGACATGAATAAGTTGTATTCCTTCAATCGAAAGAAAGAATATTCTAAAATAATTACCAGTAATAAGCTGATATTCAAATATTTTTGCTACCTTTGTAACTGATGATACGTGATATCAAATGCGATGTTTTTAACATCAATTTGGTGTTAGAGGTGATAACAGATTTAACACTTGATACCTTGCAATATCATAATAAATCATTACCTTTGACTATTGCGATCATTCTGATCACTTAAGTTAAAAAACGGTTATGCCGTTGGAAATCAATGAGATACTCCCGATTTGATGGATAAATCTCGTAACTAATTGACTATCAATTAGTTATAATGCACTGGAGTGGTAATCTAGCGCAGCACTTAAGTTGCTTACATACAATTACTTATATGATTAAGGGTGGGTCAAAATGACTCATCCTTAATTTTGTTATGCGTTGATTATTAGTTGTTTATGTGTTGCACTGTCGAAAGAACTGAATTCTGATTCTCTTATTGTTAGAATTCGAATTTACAGCCGGGGACACAGAAAACAGAAACAGTCGAAAAACAAGACCGTTCTACAGCATCTGTCAAGTAGCTGCAGGACGGTCTTTTCATTAATAGTCAGTATCTGAGCGACTACCTGTCAGAGTCCGAGTCGGATAAGTGATCTGTCTGACTCTGTCTTCTGACCTGCCTTCTGCTTGAAGGAATTGAAGTTATATGAAAATCCAAGCCAGAGCATACGGCTCTTGTTGCGGCTGATATTAGTAAGGTCAAAGATGTTATTGTGCGATGAAACCTCCCATTTTGCTGTCTTGAAAACGTCAGTCAGCAGGATCGATGCAGTCATCGCACCTTTCAGGAACCTCTGCTTGAAGCCGACATTCATCTGATGGGTGAGGGAAGTGGTCAGCTGCGGGAAATATTGTGGGGTAGAGACAAAGTATTGACACTGGATATC
The DNA here is from genome assembly GCA_947367375.1 of uncultured Bacteroidales bacterium. GTDB lineage: Bacteria > Bacteroidota > Bacteroidia > Bacteroidales > UBA932 > Cryptobacteroides. The sequence goes on from CANBDZ010000050.1 coordinate 12,262, forward strand.
TCCACCTTTCCATGGAAGAAAATCAAAGAGCACATTGCTGTTGTTTGTCACACCTTTGTTGGATATCTCTGCTCCTTCATACTCACCTGATGTAGACACATAATATGTGTTAGCGGCAAGCGATACATTCATCCATTTCACTGGATTGACGCGAAGAGTGAAATCTACACCTGATTTGAGGTCGGAAGCAGCATTCACATACGTCGTGATCAGCCTTTGCGAATCTATAGCCGTGATCTGCGAGATGTAGTCGGAGGTATGATTCACATATCCATTGAGGAATAGGTTGAATGATCCGCGGCTGAGACTATATCCCAAGTCAAGCTTGGTCGCTTTCTCAGGTTGCAGATGCATGTTTCCTTTCTCATATGTTGTCGCGTCAACCATGCTCATATATGGATTGAGCTGCGGATATGTCGGACGTCCTATACGACGGGAAACAGCAAGGGAAAGTTCATGTCCGTCAGCGACGTCATATATTCCGGAAAGGCTTGGAGCGAGGAAAAAAGTATAGTCTGTCTGCGAGATATTATCGTGTCGGCTGTCCAATGTAACACGGCTCATCTCTCCGCGAATACCTGCCTTATACGTGAATTTCTTTCCGATACGCGAACCGAACATTGCATAAAGTGCAGGAACCGTCTCCGTGTGTATCAAATCGTTGCTCAATGCTTCAGAATACTCCCAGGCTCCATTGCTTAAATTATAGAACTCATGGTAAATATCGTTCGTTCTATAGGTAAGCTTCGCTCCTGCAGAAAGGGTTCCGGATTTGAATTTATGCTTATAGTCTGCCTGCAAAGCGGAAATGAAAGGACTTCCCCCGGAGTTGGAATAGTTGGTCTTTTCATCGTCCATGAAATAATATGACGGTCTGTGTCCCCATATCTTGGATACAGAACCTTTGACGGAAATATCGGATACATCCGGTCTGATCACATGTGTATAGGTAATCGAACCTTCAATATTTTCACGGTTCCATGTTACGTCATTATGTCTTGCCTCGTCAGTAGCGACAGAATTGTCGGTGAATGTATTATGGAGATCCTGCCTGATGTTTATGCGAGGGAGGATACATTTGGCGTCGACGCTGAGCCGGTTACGCTGATCGATTCGGAAATCCGCTCCTAGAGTGATGTTGTTGTTATAGGTATACCTTGTCGCCTCCATCTGCTGAAGCACATTGTAACCGGTTGCCTTTATGTTTCGCTGAAGGCTGGTGTTCACCACATCATCTTCATATTTCGTATTGTAACTGAATCTGTATGAAGCTTTTGACTTGTTATAAGCAAAGGCTGCATTTGCAGTGACGAAATGATTGAAACCGTAATTTGCAGCGACAATTCCACTGAATCCCTGAGCTGAAGTCTTCTTGGAAATGATATTGATGATTCCGCCGGTACCTGAGGCGTCATGTGAAGCATCCGGATTCGTTATGACCTCGATGCTTTTGATGTTGCCGGCAGGTATGGTAGAAAGGTCACTTGCAGTTGTAGGCACTCCATCCATAAGGACAAGTATATTTGAGTTGCCTCGGATCAATATTCCGTTGTCGGCAACGCTTACAGAAGAAGCTGAACGGAGAATGTCGATTGCTGTTCCTTTGCCTGAAGAGATATTCGACGAAGCGTTGATGGTGGTATGTTCGACAGTTGACTTCTGAACAACCTCCTTCGCAGAGACCGTTGCTCCTTCAAGAGAAATGGCATCCTCCTTCAGAACAATCGCACCCAGATTCAGCTGGGATTTATCGGGAACGAACTCTTGAGAAACCTTGCTGTAACCGATGAATTCAACCACTAGCTGACAAGAATCTGTGCCTTGAGCAACCTTGAGCGAAAATTTTCCTTCATGATCTGTGATGGTTCCGGTCAATGGAGAATTATCCTTATAGACGGCAACAGATGCATATGCTACTGGGGAGCTCATTCCGTCGATTACTCGTCCGGAAACTGTACACCTCGCTTGTTGTGCATAAACCGGTACCGGGATGATCAGCAGCGCAAGAAATATAATCCGTATGTATTTAATCATTTTGTAATAATTTAAGTTTCGCAAGTGCTTGATTATCCTGCGAATCGCTAGAGTAATCAAGTCTCATGATTTTTACCGGCCTTTCGTCTCCTTTGTAGAGTTCGCTCAGCCAGTTTATGTCTCCTGTGTCCCGGAATCCGCATTTTTCCATCACTTTTCCGGAAGCAGGATTATCGACGAAGTGGTCTGCCCATAGCGTGAGAAATCCTTTTGAGTTGAAGCAATATTCAATCATCTCACGCAACGCTTCGGTGCAGTATCCTTGATTCCAGAAAGGCTTTCCGATCCAGTAGCCTACCTCTGCTTCCCCTTCAGCAATGCCGATGTTGCTCTCGTTGTGGTCATAGTAACCCATGCATCCGATCAGCTGGCCGGTTTTCTTCAATACCAAAGCCCATACATGGTCGCTATTGAATACGGTATTGATGATCTCCAGGCTTTCTTCTACTGATTTATGCGGTGGCCATCCTGCTCGTGGACCGACATCCGGATCTGA
>CANBDZ010000051.1 GCA_947367375.1 uncultured Bacteroidales bacterium
GTACGGTGGTGTGAGAGGTCGGTAAACGAAAGTAGGAGATAAACTCCATTACTTTCGTTTACCTCCTACTCGATTATTGTTATGATTCTAATTAAAGTACGCTTCCTGGGATAATGCCGTTAGCTACGAGGTAGCCAACAACAGCTGTTACTGAAAGGCATACGAAGAAGAGAGTTGCGAGGATGTTACCGATGCACATGAGTCTCTTCTCCCATACTTTGTTGCTCCATCCGATTGACTGGAATGCACTCCAGAAACCGTGAGTAAGGTGGAACCAGAGGGCTGCGAACCAAACGATGTAGAGGATTACCATCCAGAGCTTGCCGAATGTGATCTCCATGAGAGCGTAAACTGACTCAGGAGCTACATGCTCACCCTTGAACCACTCTACGAACTGCATCTCAGCCCAGAAGTGTGACATGTGGAATCCGATGAAACCGAGAACGATGATTCCGAGAACGAGCATGTTCTTCGATGCCCAAGACTCAGCCTTGCCCTGATGAGCTACAGCATAACGCTGAGGACCACGTGCCTTGTAGTTTCCGTAAGTAAGGATACCAGCCCAAAGGATGTGGATTACAAATCCGAGTGCGAGGATAGGAACCATGATGTCAATGACTGGAGTAGCCATGAACCAGCATCCGCCAGCGTACCATCCTTCACCTGCAGGAGCTCCCCAAGTGCCCTTGAATGCGTCAACCACTGCAAAGAAGTTGATTGTAGTGTGAAGAAGAAGGAAAAGAATGAGGAAAAGGCCGCTTATACTCATGATAAGCTTCTTGGTAATTGAAGAAAGTGCCATAATAGTTTATAATCTTTTGTAGTTAATATTCCGGTTGAATATGCTCTTCTATTATGCAAAGATATATTCTTTCTTGGAAGTTTCATAATAATTCGATATTTTTGTTTGCTTGAAATTTTGAAAATAACACGAATATGGGAGCATATAAGAGAGTTTTGCTTAAGTTGAGCGGCGAGAGCCTCGGAGGCCTGGCCGGAAAGGGTATAGATGAGAACTGGCTTGCTGCATATGCGGAGGAAATCGCAGAAGCAGTGAAGAACGGCCTTCAGGTTGCAATCGTCATTGGAGGTGGCAACATTTTCAGAGGTCTTCAGGGAGTAGGAAAGGGATTTGACAGAGTGAATGGTGACAAGATGGGAATGCTTGCTACAGTCATCAACTCTCTCGGTCTTGCAATGGCTATCCGTTCTGCTGGTGTAGAAGCCGAAGTGTTCACAGCGACTCCTATGATGCCTGTAGCGCGCTATTACATGAGAGACGACGCTGTCGCTGTTATGGAGAAAGGAGGCGTAGCCCTTATCGCAGGAGGTACAGGTAATCCTTACTTCACTACTGACTCAGGTGCAGCTCTCCGTTCGCTCGAGATCGGAGCTGACGCTCTTCTTAAAGGTACAAGAGTGGACGGTGTCTACACAGCAGATCCTGAAAAGGACCCTACAGCAGTCAAGTACGAGGAGCTCACATTCGACAAGGCTATCGAGGACAGACTCAAGGTTATGGACCAGACTGCCTTTGCTCTCTGCCGTGAAGGCAACATGCCTATAATCGTATTCGACATGAATCAGAAAGGTAACCTTACAAAGCTCGTGAAAGGCGAGAAGGTAGGAACCTTGGTACACGTATAATATTTAACACACCATACTATGATTACAAAAGCTAAAGAAATTCTTGCAGCAACAAAGGACAAGATGTCACACGCTGTATCACACCTTGACGAAGAGCTCAAGACATACCGTGCCGGCAAGGCAGACCCACGCGTATTCAACAACGTAATGGTTGACTACTACGGCAGCCCGACTCCAGTTCCGCAGGTTGCTTCTGTAACTGCTCCGGATGCTAAGACTCTTATGCTCCAGCCTTGGGAGAAGAAGATGATCCCTGCTATCGAGAAGGCTATCATCGATTCAAACATCGGTCTTACTCCATCTAACAACGGTGAGACTATCCGTTGTACAGTTCCACCTCTTACTGAGGATCGTCGTAAGGAACTCCTCAAGAAAGCTAAGGCGGCTGGTGAGAATGCAAAGGTGAGCGTACGTAACGCACGTCGCGACGGTATCGAGCATCTCAAGAAGGCAGGCAAGGACGGTATGCCTGAGGATCTCCAGAAGGAGTACGAGCAGCTCATCCAGAAAGAGACTGACGCTTTCACAAAGAAGGTTGATGAGCTCGTAGTTGCAAAGGAAAAAGAGATGATGACCGTTTAATTTCCAAACTATTTTCTATATATTTGTAACCGTTATGGGAACTTATCGATTTAGCAGCTTCGGTTTTTATAGCTTCTATTTCCAGAAAAGGGGATAGGCCGGATGTTGCGTGTCGAATAATATAGAATTTGATTTATGCTGTCCGGTGCAAACCGGACAGCATTTTTTATATAAAACGAACATATATGAAGAAGGTTGCGATTCAGGGTGTGAAAGGTTGTTTTCACGAGCAGGCGGCCCGTCTGTTCTATGAGCAGAATGAGGGAGTGGTTCCGGATATACACGAGTGTTCGACATTCGACGGCCTGTACAGCAGTGTTGAGGCAGGTGATGCGGATGCGGCTGTTATGGCTATTGAGAACACGGTGTCGGGAGGATTGCTTCCGAACTTTGAGCTCCTCCGCAAGTATGACCGCAAGATAAAGGGCGAGGTGTTCCTGCGTATCCAGCAGAACCTCATGGCTCTTCCCGGTCAGACAATAGAGGACATCAAGGAAGTGCGCACCCATTATATGGCGATAAACCAGACCCGTGAATTCTTCAAGAACTATCCGTGGATAAGGCTGGTGGAGTCGGAAGACACCGCAAAGAGTGCAGCGGAAGTGGCTGCGGAAGGCCTTATGGGCGTAGGAGCAGTCGCGTCTGAGCTGGCTGCGGAACTCTATGGGCTGGAAATACTGGCTGAAAGCATAGAGACCTACAAGCAGAACTTCACGAGGTTCCTCATCCTTGATGACTCCATCCAGGTGGACAAGTCCAAGGTCAACAAATCGTCGATGTGTTTTACCCTTTCCCACACTCCGGGATCATTGGCCCATGTCCTGACCATCCTCTCTTTCTATGGTATGAACCTTACCAGGATTCAGTCCCTCCCTATCCCGGGACAGGAGTGGCAGTACTTCTTCTATGTGGACATCAAGTTCCAGGACTACCTGCGTTATGAGCAGGCTCTGGCGGCAGTCCGCCCGTTGATGGAGGATCTTAACATCCTCGGAGAGTATGTGGCATCTATATAAAGGAGATATATGATCAGACCTGCAAAAAGGACGGAAAGTGTCCAGGAATATTATTTCTCAAGAAAGCTCAAGGAGATAGCGCAGATGAATGCTTCGCGTGCAGAGGCCGGGGAAGACCTTGTGATCAACCTCGGAATCGGCTCGCCTGACGGTATGCCTCCGACGGAGGCGATAGATGCCTTGTGCGAGAGCGCAGTGAAGGCTGGTAACCACGCCTATCAGAGCTATGTGGGACTTCCTGAGCTGAGAAAAGCGTTTGCGGACTGGTATGCACGTTGGTACGGTGTCTCGCTTGACCCTGCAAAGCAGATCCAGCCGCTGGTAGGCTCAAAGGAGGCCATCCTTCTCATATCCCTGACTTATCTTGACAAGGGAGACAAGGTGCTTGTGCCGGATCCGGGTTATCCTACTTATTCATCGGCTTCGAAGCTTGTTGAGGCTGAGATTATTCCATATGATCTGAAGGAGGAAAACGGATGGTGGCCGGACTTCGACGCTTTGGAGAAGATGGATCTGAGCGGAGTCAAGATCATGTGGACAAACTATCCGAACATGCCTACAGGTGCTCCTGCTTCGGAGGAACTTTATGCAAGGCTGGTGAAGTTCGGAAAGGATTACGATATACTTATATGCAATGACAATCCTTACAGCTTCATTCTGAACGACAGACCGTTGTCTATCCTGGCCCAGCCGGGAGCCATGGATTGTTGTCTTGAGCTGAATTCCCTCAGCAAGGCTCATAATATGGCCGGATGGAGAATAGGAATGGTGGCAGCTCAGGCGGAGGTGATTTCAGAGATCCTGAAGGTGAAGAGCCAGATGGATTCGGGAATGTTCAAGCCGTTGCAGCTTGCAGCTGTTGAGGCTCTGAAGCAGGGACCGGAATGGTTCAAGGAACTGAATGAGGAGTACCGCAGGAGAAGAGTCCTTGCAGGTGAGATCTTTGATCTTGTCGGAGCCTCGTATGACAAGGACAGCACAGGAATGTTCCTGTGGGGCAAGGTCGCGGAAGGAACAGGAGAGCAGGTCTCTGACAAACTTCTCTATGAGGCGGGAGTGTTCATCACTCCGGGTTTCATCTTCGGAAAGAACGGAAGTCAATATATACGCATATCCCTGTGTGCCAAGCCTGAAGTCTTGGTGGCAGCTAAACATAAGATAGAGAAGATATGGTAGTAGGAATCATAGGATTGGGTCTGATCGGCGGATCTATGGCGATCGACCTCAGGCGCAGAGGCTTTGCGGACGAGATAATCGGAGTTGAGGCAGAGCCGGTAAATGCTGCAGCAGCCTTGAAGATAGGTCTGGTGGACCGTGTCACTGATCTGAAGGAGTGTGCTTTGGAAAGCGATGTGGTCATAGTGGCCGTGCCTGTCGGTGCTGCGACAAGGTTGATTCCGGAGGTGCTCGACTGTTTCTCATCGGTCTCTGATGCGGGAGCCGGATGCGCAAAGGTGGTCATGGATGTGTGCTCAACCAAAGAACAGCTTGCTGCTGCAGTGAAATCTCACCCGCTGCGCAGCCGCTATGTCGCTTCCCACCCGATGGCGGGAACCGAGTACAGCGGCCCTTGGGCAGCGCTGTCCGGTCTTTTTGACGGACAGGCCTGCATCATATGCGACGCCGAGGAGTCATCGCCGGAGGCGGTCGGCGCAGTTGAGCGTATATATGATACCTTGAATATGAGGATGATATATATGAATTCGTCATCCCACGACGTACACACGGCATATGTGTCCCATATATCCCATATCACCTCCTTTGCCCTGGCACTGACGGTTCTTGAAAAGGAAAAGGATGAAAAGCACATCTTCGACCTCGCGTCCGGTGGTTTTTCATCGACTGTGCGACTGGCCAAGAGTAGCGCGGACATGTGGACGCCGATCCTGTCGCAGAACAAGGAGAACATCCTTCATGTGATGGACACCTACATTGAAAAGATGAACGCCTTCCGCCAGGCGATAGAACAGGAGGATGAAGAAGCCATTCGCAACCTGATAGCGGAATCAAACAGAATCAGAAGAATAATCAGATAATATATAAAATATGTCATCGAAGAAACTTGATCTCATTCCTCTATATGAGTGGGGAATGTTCACCGAGCCAAGACCAAGTGTCGTGGCAGGTCCTTGCAGCGCCGAGTCAGAGGAGCAGGTTATGGAGACTGCAAAACATCTCAGAGAAGTCGGAATCAATGTCTATAGAGCAGGTATATGGAAGCCGAGGACTCATCCGGGCTCTTTTGAGGGAGTAGGTGCTCAGGGTCTGAAGTGGATGCAGCAGGCCAAGAAGGAATACGGACTGAAGATTGCGACTGAGGTGGCAAGCGAGAAGCATGTGTTCGAGTGCCTTAAGTACGGTGTTGATCTCGTGTGGCTTGGTGCGAGAACCACAGCCAATCCGTTCCTTGTGCAGGAGATCGCTGATGCCCTCAAGGACACAGACATTCCTGTGCTTGTAAAGAATCCGGTCAATCCGGATCTTGATCTGTGGATCGGTGCTCTTGAGCGTCTGAACAGGGCGGGTATAAAGAAGCTTGCTGTAATCCATAGAGGTTTCTCTACATTCGATAAGATCCAGTACAGGAACGATCCGCAGTGGCAGGTGGCTATCGAACTGCGCAGCCGCTATCCGGAACTTCCGTTCTTTGTGGATCCAAGCCATATGGCTGGATGCAAGGATTACATCCAGGAGATCAGCCAGAGATCTCTCGATCTCGGTTTTGAAGGTCTTATGATCGAGTCGCACTGCAATCCTTCCACAGCTTTGAGTGATGCCAAGCAGCAGCTTACTCCAGATGAGCTCAGCGACCTCCTCTACAAGCAGATCGTGGTGAGGGATGCGGATTCTGATGCTCCTGAGTGGAAGGACAACATTGACCAGCTTCGTGCGAAGATCGACATAATCGACGAGAACATTCTTTACGCTCTCGGATCACGAATGAAGGTGAGCCGTGAGATAGGAGAATACAAAAAGAACAGCAACATAGCCATCCTTCAGACATCAAGATGGGATTCCCTGCTTGCCAAGGTTGTGGAAAAGGGAGAGGCATACGGTCTTCCGCAGAATTTTGTGAAAGACGTATTCAATGCCATCCATGAGGCTTCTGTAGAGATTCAGAACGAGATTATTTCAGAGAAGAAATAAGTGTCGAGCGGAATATGTTCCTGTCCTCTTCGGTGAGGAATTCCACCTTGATGGGGGCATGGAACATTCTCTGCTTGATACCTCCCGGAATGAATCTGCAGTCCCTTACCCTCTGACAGTCCTTTTCGGTAGTCATCACCACTGAAGTAGGGTAGGCATCTGCCGCATCTCTGATTGAGAGCATGTCCGCACGTGAGAAACGGTGGTGGTCAGGGAAGTTGAAGTGCTTTACGATCTTGTAGTCGCCGCAGAGGTAGTTTCTGAGCGGAGTGTCATTGGCGATACCCGAGAACAGGATCAGCCTTTTTGCATACAGGTACCTTGAGTCTCCTTCCGGAAAGACGGCCTTCGCTGTGTCGTAAGCGATGCAGGTGAAGAAGATGTGCTGCTTCTTTCCGTTTTTTCTTGTGCCTGAGCAAAGCTGCTGGTCATACTCTTTGATGCCGAGATTCTCTGCCCATCTGCTCTTTTCCGCCTCGTCGATGTAGGTAGGACATTTGGTCACGATGACGATGTCGGCTGCACCTATTCTTTCAGGCAGGTCGCGGAGTCTTCCGATAGGAAGGAGGTAATCCTTGAATGTCGGTCTGTTGTAGTCTACGAGTACGATTGACAATGTAGGCTTGATGGCTCTGTGCTGGAATGCGTCATCGAGAATGATGGTATCTGCCTTAGGGAAGTCCTTCTCACGGCACTTGCGTCCCTTCTTGGATGTCTGCACCAGCTCCGGATTGCACAGGAAGCGGCAGCCGTTCTTTCTGGACTTGTCTACACAGACGGTGATCTGTGGGAACTTTCTCTTGATCTGCATAGGCTCGTCGCCGTAGAATTCGGCTGAACCGTCAGCGGTCACCTGCTGGAATCCCTTGCTCTGTCTCTTGTAGCCTCTGGACAGTACGGCTATGTTCTTGCCCATCCACTCGTCCTCTTCGAGCAGAGTCCTCACAAGCATTTCTGTGTGCGGAGTCTTACCTGTACCTCCTACTGTGACGTTGCCGACGCAGATGGAAGGGACATCTGTTGTGTGGGATTTGAACAGTCCTGTATTATAGAAGAAATGTCTGCACTTGAGTGTCAGCCAATAAGGGAATAGCAGTATTTTGTCAATCATAGTCTCTCTCTACACTAAAAACGGCCGCAAATATAGCGATTATAATCCATAAATGCTCCTGATTTCAGGGGCTTCTTCGCCCCATCTTTCCGCAATATAATCCAGTGTTGCGAAAAGCTCCTGAGGATCATTGATGGTCACAAGCTTGAGGCGGGTTTCCTTGAAGTCAGGAAGTCCCTTGAAGTAACATGACAGGTGGCGGCGCATTTCGAGGATTCCGACTCTGTCTCCCTTGATCTCCAGTGATTTGGCAAGGTGTCTCTTTGCCAGTGCCACCCTGTCGGTCACACTCATCTGAGGGAGAATCTCGCCGGTCTTGAGGTAGTGCTTGATCTCCTGGAATATCCACGGATGACCATAAGTGGCACGTCCGATCATTATACCGTCCACGCCGTAGCGGTCGAAATATTCCTTTGCCTTCTGAGGCGAGTTGATGTCACCGTTGCCGATGATAGGGATGTGCATTCTTGGATTTTCCTTGATCTTGCCTATGAGTGTCCAGTCTGCCTCGCCGGTGTACATCTGGCAGCGGGTGCGGCCGTGTACGGTGAGGGCCTGTATTCCTACATCCTGCAGCCTTTCCGCGAGTTCCACTATGATCTTCGAATCCTCGTCCCAGCCGAGGCGGGTCTTTACGGTAACCGGCAGTTTCACTGCCTCTACCACGCGTCGGGTTATCTCCACCATCTTGTCCGGCTCACGCATCATTCCTGATCCTGCTCCGCGTTTAGCAATCTTGTTCACAGGACATCCGAAGTTGATGTCTACAACGTCGGCTCCGTGACCGGCTCCCGGGCAGTTCTTTACCTCTTCCAGTTCTGCTGTTATTTCGGCGGCTCTTTCTGCCATAACTGCGGCATCCACCATGGCTTCAGGTATATTTCCGTATATCTGTATGCCTATCGGCGCTTCGTAGTCATATGTCAGCAGCTTCGCGATCGCCTTCTTTGCGTCGCGGATCAGACCGTCCGACGAAACGAACTCGGTGTACATCATGTCTGCACCGAATTCCTTGCATATGAAACGGAAGGATGCGTCAGTCACATCCTCCATAGGCGCTAAAAACAGCGGCCTCTCTCCTAAGTCAATGTTTCCTATCTTCATACAGCCTGCAAAAATACAAAAAGTTTTGTAGCTTTGCATAGATATAGCAATAAGGCAAATATGGCAAAGATCAATACAATAGGTGTACTCACCTCAGGAGGTGACGCACCGGGAATGAATGCGGCGATAAGAGCCGTGACAAGAGCCGCAATCCATAACGGATGGAAGGTGAAAGGTATATACAGAGGTTGGGAAGGATTGATCAACAATGAGATCAAGGACTTCACTTCCGAGAGCGTCAGCGGCACCATCAACCGTGGCGGCACTATCCTCAGGACAGCACGCAGCAAGGGCTTTATGACTGAAGATGGCCGTGCCAAGGCATATGAGAACCTCAAGGCGCATGGAATCGACGCCCTTATCGTGATCGGAGGCAACGGTTCCCTCGCGGGAGCACAGGTGATAGCTACGGAATATGACATCCCATGTGTCGGACTTCCGGGCACCATCGACAACGACCTTTACGGCACTGACACTACAATCGGCTACGATACAGCGCTCAATACTATTATGGAGTGCGTGGACAAGATACGTGACACAGCGAATTCGCATAACCGTATCTTCTTCGTTGAGGTTATGGGACGCGATGCGGGCTTTCTTGCGCAGAATGCGGCCATCGCTACCGGCGCTGAGGCTGCCATCATCCCTGAAGACAGGACAGACGTGGACCAGCTTGCGACCTTCATCGGCCGCGGTGTGCGCAAGAGCAAGAACAGCTCTATAGTCCTTGTGTCTGAGAGCAAGAAGGACGGTACAGGCGGAGCTCAGTACTACGCAGACCGTCTTATCCACGAGTATCCGGAATATGAGGCAAGAGTGACTATCCTCGGCCACCTCCAGCGCGGTGGTATTCCGACAGCAAATGACCGTATCCTTGCCAGCCGTCTCGGCGTGGCCGCCATCGAGGCGCTCAAGGACGGCCAGAGAAACGTGATGGTGGGAGTGAAGAACGACCAGATCGTCTATGTTCCGTTCAACAAAGCCATCCGTATCGACAAGCCTATCGACCGTGAGCTCATTAACGTGCTCAACGTACTTTCGATCTAAATCAGACAGAACCATATAACCCACATAATTATGAAGCGCTTTGCATTAACCCTGGCCTGCCTGTCGGCGGCAATACTGTTCGGGACCTCACTTTCGGCCCAGAAGTATGAATATCCGTTCCAGAATCCGGATCTTTCGGAAGAGGAACGTGTGGAGAACCTTCTTTCCCTGATGACTCTGGAAGAGAAGATCGCTACTTTCTCCGGCTTGGGTGTGCCTCGCCTCGGCGTGCCTGATCCTGGCCGCTCGGAGGCTATCCACGGTCTGGTCCGTGGCGGTAACACTGATCTCGAGTATTTCGTACGTCTGTCTCAGCTGGATATGGCTTCGAGATACCCTCAGCAGCCGAAGTCAGACTTTGTCTACAGTACAGCCTTTCCGCAGGGATATGGCCTTGGCGCTACTTGGGACAGAGAGATTCTCAGAATGGTAGGTGAAGTGATGTCTCACGAAGCAAGGTACCACTCTTGGAAGACAGGCAAGAACTGCCTCGTCCTCTGGGCTCCGAATGCAGACCTTGCCCGTGACCCTCGTTGGGGAAGAACCGAGGAGGTCTTTGGAGAGGATCCGTTCCTCGTGTCTGAGCTCGTTGTTGAGGAGATTCAGGGTATGCAGGGTGATGACCCTACTTACTGGCGTACCGCGACCGTGATGAAGCACTTCCTTGCAAACAGCAACGAAGACGGCCGCAGCTACACTTCTTCTGATTTTGACGAGGCTCTTTTCAGAGACTACTACTCTTTCCCATTCTGGAAAGGTGTGAAGGATGGAGGCTCACGCTCTTTGATGACAGCATACAACAAGTACAACGGAATTCCTTGCTCGACTGACGAGTTCATTCAGGAGATCCTCATAGACGAATGGGGTATGGACGGCCAGATCCTCAATGACGGAAGCGCCCTTTCTCTCCTTGTGTCTGCCCACAAGTGGGCTGCAGACAAGAAAGAGGCTGTGGCAGTGAGCGTCAATGCAGGTATTTCAGTCATCCTTGACCGCTTTGCAGACGAGATGCTTGCAGCTGTGAAGGAAGGTCTCCTTTCTGAGGAAGTCGTGGACAGAAATACAAAATTCAACCTCCGCACTATCCTCCGTCTCGGCCTTATGGACCAGTCTGACGCGAATCCATATAAGGATATGGGCTTTACCGACGTTGCTCCTTGGGAGACTGACGAGTACAAGGCAAAGGCACGTCTCGCTACACAGAAGTCTGTAGTTCTTCTTAAGAATGACGGAATCCTTCCTCTCGACAAGAAGGAAGTGAAGAAGATCGCTGTCTTCGGAAACAGGGCTGAGGCTGTCCTCAAGGACTGGTACGGTGCCCTCCCTACTTACACTGTTTCAGCTCTCCAGGGTATCCAGAATGCCGTAGAGGGAACAGATGTAGAGGTGCGTTTCCAGAAATGGGACTCGGATGGCGAGGCTCAGAAGCTCGCAGAGTGGGCTGACGTGGCTATCGTCTGTGTAGGTAACCACCCTATGACCAGCCCGGACTGGAAGGAGAAGATCCAGGCTCCTTGGGCAGAGGGTAATATAGCTGGTGACGGACGTGAGGCGGTAGACCGCCGTTCGCTCGAGCTCGACACAGAGGACCTTATCAAGGTTGTGTGGAAGGCCAATCCGAACACTGTAGTTGCCCTTATCAGCAGCTTCCCGTATGCAATCGACTGGACTCAGGAAAATGTTCCTGCAATCATTCATATGACACAGTGCAGCCAGGAACTTGGAAACGCTCTTGCTGACGTTATCTTCGGTGACTACAACCCTGCGGGCCGTACAACCCAGACTTGGGTGAAGGACATTCTTGAGCTTCCGAATATGCTTGACTATGACATCCGCAACGGACGTACATATATGTATTATAAAGGTGAACCTCTCTATCCTTTCGGATATGGACTCAGTTACACTACATTCGAGTACTCTGGCCTGAAGGTGAAGAAGGACGGCGGCAAGTGTGTCGTTACCTTTAATATAAAGAACACAGGAGACAGAGACGGCGAAGAAGTCGCTCAGCTCTATATAAAGTTTGCAGGCGATGACGCGGCAATGCGTCTGCGTGGTTTTGACCGCGTGCCTGTAGCGAAGGGGGAGACAGTGAAGGTGGAGCTTGTCGTTGAGGAGGAAGACATGAAGCTGTGGGATATGGATGAGCACAAGTTTGTCTTTGACAAAGGCGAATATGAGTTCCTGGTAGGAGCATCATCATCTGACATCAGATTGAAGACTATCAAGAAGTTGTAAAAATTTTGTCAAACAAAAAAATATTCCTATCTTTGCACCCCCTATGTTGTGTAGGGATCGCAATTAAAGTATTAAATTATTAAGTATTAACCATTTAACAGTACAAGATGGACACACAGAGCTACAAAACGGTATCCCTCAAGGCAGGTGATATCAAGAAGGAGTGGGTTGTGATCGATGCTACTGATCTCGTAGTAGGCCGTCTTGCTGCCAGACTTGCTCTCGTTCTTCGTGGTAAGAACAAGGCATCTTTCACTCCGCACATGGACTGCGGTGACAATGTCATCGTTCTCAACGCGGACAAGGTAAGATTCACTGGTAAGAAGATGACCGACAAGGTGTACGTTCGCCACACTGGCTATCCAGGTGGACAGCGTTTCGCTACTCCAAAGGAGGTTATGGCAAAGAAGCCTACTGAAGTCTTAAGGATGGCAGTAAAGGGTATGCTTCCTAAGAACCGTCTCGGTGCGAAGCTCATCAACAACCTGTATCTTTACGCAGGTAACGAGCACCCACACCAGGCACAGAACCCTAGAACAATCACTTTAAACGAAATTTAAGCAGAGCATGAAAGTAGTAAACGCCCTTGGAAGACGTAAATCAGCAGTCGCTCGCGTTTATGTTGTGCCTGGTAAAGGTAACATCGTGATCAACGGCCGTGAGCTCAATGAGTATTTCAAAGAGGACACTCTCCGTTACATCGTGAACCAGCCATTCGAGGTTACAGGCACTACAGCTCAGTTTGACGTTAAGGCAAACCTCGACGGAGGTGGAATCAAAGGCCAGGCAGAGGCTTTGAGACTCGGTATCTCTCGCGCACTTTGCGAGATCGATAAGGAGGCTTATCGCTCAGCACTCAAGGCAGCTGGATTCCTTACTCGTGACGCACGTGAAGTCGAGCGTAAGAAGCCTGGTCAGCCTGGTGCACGTAGACGCTTCCAGTTCAGCAAACGTTAATATTTGCTGCCTGATTTACAAAAAAGCACAGTCCGGTGCAAAATCACAGGACCTTCGCGGAAGATGCGAATTTTCGGGAGCTGCCTGATGATTGCTGAGACTGCGGAAAATCTTGGAGACCTAGCATTGTCATTCCGAGCGAAGTCGAGGAATCCTAGTTACTCCGGATTGAAGAAAAGAGCCCCACAGGCGAAGGCAACTGCCTGATGAGGGAAATTAAAAAACAAAACAAACATTTTTAAAACAATGCCAAGAACAAATTTCCAGGAACTGCTTGATGCAGGTGTTCACTTCGGACACTTGGCGAGGAAATGGAACCCTAAGATGGCACCATACATCTTTGACCAGAAGAACGGTATCCATATCATCGACCTGCATAAGAGTATAGTTAAGATCGAGGAGGCTGCTAACGTACTTAAGCAGCTTGCGCGCTCAGGCCGCAAGGTCCTCTTCGTTGCAACAAAGAAACAGGCAAAGGAGATCGTTGCTGAGAAGGCAGCATCTGTAAATATGCCATACGTGACAGAGAGATGGCCAGGTGGAATGCTTACAAACTTCCCTACCATCCGTAAGGCTGTCAAGAAGATGAATACCATCGACAAGATGATTGAGGATGGTACATTTGATACTCTCGCAAAGCGTGAGCGTCTTCAGGTAACACGCCAGCGTGCTAAGCTCGAGAAGAACCTCGGTTCTATCCGCGACCTTAGCCGCCTCCCATCAGCACTTTTCGTAGTAGACGTACAGAAGGAGATGAACGCCGTTAAAGAGGCAAATCGTCTTAACATTCCGGTTATCGCTATGGTTGATACTTGTTGCGATCCTACTCCGATTGATTATGTGATTCCGGCAAATGACGATGCAGCAAAGTCTATCGCTTACATCATGGAAGCACTTTGCGGCGCAATCAAAGAGGGATTGGACGAAAGGAAGCTCGAGAAGGAGAAAGAGGCTCCAGAGCAGGCTGAGGAGAAGCCAGCAGGCAAGAAGCTCCGCGCTCGCAAGGGCGGAAAGCCAGCAGAGGAAGTTGCTGAGACTCCAGCAGAGTAATTTAGTGTAACACTTTAAACATCTATTGAAAATGGAGATTAAAGCAGCTGACGTAGCAAAGCTTCGTCAAATGACAGGCGCAGGTATGATGGACTGCAAGAAGGCGCTCGTAGAGGCTAACGGCGACTATGAGAGAGCTAAGGAAATCATCCGCGAGAAAGGTAAGCTCGTAGCAGCTAAGCGTGCTGACCGCGAGACTTCAGAGGGTGCTGTAATCGCTAAGGTAAACGGCGAGAAGGCTATCGTTATCGGACTCGGTTGCGAGACTGACTTCGTAGCAAAGAACGCTGAGTTCCAGGCACTTGCTGAGGCTATCGCTGAGGCGGCTATCGCTAACTTCCCAGCAGACAAGGAGGCTCTTATGGCTTGTGTACTCGCTGACGGAAGAACAGTTGAGGCTGCAGTTACTGAGCAGACAGGTAAGACAGGTGAGAAGCACGTTATCGTAGGTTACGAGACTGTTGAGGCACCTTACATTTCAGCTTACATGCACAAGATCACTGGTAAGCTCGCTGCTGTAGTTGGTTTCAACAAGGCATTCGACGAGCAGGTTGCCAAGGGTGTTGCAATGCAGGTTGCTTCAATGAACCCTGTAGCTGTATCAGCAGAGTCAGTACCTCAGAACGTTATCGATGCAGAGCTTAAGACTGCAACTGAGAAGACTAAGGAGGAGCTCGTACAGAAGGCAGTAGATGCAGCTCTTACAAAGGCTGGCATCAACCCTGCACACGTTGACAGCGAGGCTCACATCGAGTCTAACCAGTCTAAGGGCTGGATCACAGCTGAGCAGGCTGAGCAGGCTCGTGAGATCATCAAGACCGTTTCTGCAGAGAAGGCAGCTAACCTTCCTGAGCAGATGGTAGCTAACATCGCTAAGGGTCG
>CANBDZ010000052.1 GCA_947367375.1 uncultured Bacteroidales bacterium
CGGCTAGGGGGTGCCCAAACGAAGTGGGGCGGGGGTCGGTGGAGATAGCGGCCTGTCTTTTATTTTATGCTTATGCTCTATTCAAACATATTTCTTTTAGGGAATTTGTCACTGTAGGCTTCGCGGCACTGTTTGAAAAGTGCGTCTGTGTAGCGGGCCTGGCTCGGACCTCTCCATGTGCTGGTGTTAGTTATCATGATCCAACATTCTCCGTCCGGGAAGTACTTGACCAAGGCTGTCGTTCCTGAGAGGGTTCCAGTTCTGCTCCATCCTTTGGCAGGATCGGTGTCGTTCCATCCGAGGGAGTAAGTCTCCTTGTCGAAATATTCAGTCATCTGGGCTACAGCCTCAGGTGATATGATGTCCTTGACTTCAGGTCTTCCGTCGATTGAGGCTACCAGTCTGGCGATTTCAGCAGGGGAACCACACCATGCTCCTGCTCCTGAGAGCAGCGGGATGTTATTGCCGCCATAGCATCTTTCCACCATTATACCGCTGTCATTGTACTCCTCGATGAACTTGCCGTCTCCCTCATGAGTATAATATCTCACCTCATTCTCACGCTTGTCGCTGTAATAAGAACCTCCGATGTGCATGTCGAAACATCCGGCAGGGAAGAGCACATCTTCGCGTATGAACTGCTCATATGGCTTTCCTGAAACCTTCTCGATGATCTCCGAAAGCAGAAGATAACCGAAGTTTGAGTACCTTTCCCATTCTCCAGGCATAAAACTCAGACGATGACCCAGTACCAGCCTGTAGAAGTCCTCCTTTTCAGGCGGGCAGTCCAGACCCATCTGATGTTTGACGTCTCTCGATGAGAAGAGAGGGTCGCGATAGAAACCTCCCTGATGTCTCAGGAGATGCTCTACTGTTATCTTGTGATAATTCTTGTCTTTGATCACGGAGTTGAACAACGAATCATTGAGGATGCCTCTCGGACCGAAAACAGTGTCCTTTATGCTTAATGAATCCCTGTCCTGAAGGACCATTATGCCGACTGCTGTGATGAGCTTTGACACTGAAGCCATACGGAGTATGTTGGAAGGTTCCATCTTCTTGTCCTCCTCCTTGTCAGCCCAACCGTATCCCTTGGCATACAGCAGCGAGTCGTTACGCATTACAGCAAGCGAAGCTCCTTTCAGAGCCCACTGGCTCATATACTTTTCCACTTTCTTGTCCATACCTGCAAGTTCAGGAATGTCAGACATGCTGTTGCTTAGGGTGTCGTTGAGGTAAATTCTCGGAGCTGCCAGCGGCTCAGGTCGTGGAATAGGCTTGTGTATAATCACAAAGGCCATCGCAATTGCGGCGGCCAATAGTGAAAGTATGATTGCTGATAATCTTATTGTTTTCTTCATCTGCTGTGTCTGTTAGAGCAATCCGGATCTGCGGGCAAACTCTATGATGAAATCTGCACTGCCCTCAATGCCGAGAACACTTGAATTTATGCAGATGTCATAGCCTGATGCCATTCCCCAGTTTCCGAATGAATAGTAGTTGTAGTACTCCTCTCTGCCCTTGTCCTTCTTGTTGACGAAATTTTCGACATTTTCTGGAGTTGCCTCACCTCTTTCACAGGTACGCTTCATCCTGTCCTCGAGAGGCGCTGTGACGAATACATTCAAGGCGTTCTCATGATTGCGCAGGATGTAGTCAGAACAACGGCCTACAATGACCGCAGACCCCTGCTCAGCTATCTTGAGGATGGTCTCGCTCTGCATCTTGAAGAGACCGCTTCCGCTCATATATCCCTCTGAATCACCTATGAAAGCTCCTGAAAACAATGCTGAGAAAGAAAACGACTTCTTCTCATCGCTTTTCTTGAAAAGCTCAGCGCTGAATCCGCTGTCCTGGGCTGCCTTGTCAATCAGCTCTCCGTCATATACCGGGATGTTGAGTTTGCGTCCCAATGCTGCTGCGATGTCCTTGCCACCGCTGCCGAACTGCCTTCCTATGTTGATGATGATCTTCTTTTCCATAGCTTTAGAATTTTATGCCCAAATCGGCAGGTGAATCTCCGTCCTTCATCTTTCCGAATTTCTTGAACAATGAGCCCAGCATCGTGAATGCAAGGATGCACGACAAGACGTCAGAGATAGGGTAGCTGAGCCATACTCCTGTCTCACCCCACTTGAGTGGAAGGAGATAAAGCAGCGGAAGGAGGAAGAGGATCTGTCTTGAAAGAGACAGGATGATAGACTTCCTTACCATGCCGAGGCACTGGAACAGGTTGGTTGAGACAATATGTGCACCGATGATCAGCACCATGGCGTTCATTGTTCGCAGACCTTTGGCAGACATTGCCATCAGTTCCGGATCGTGGGTGAAGATAGATACAGCGCTCTTCGGAAGAAGTACGCAGATTATGAAGCACAAGCTGGTGGCTATTGTGGCAAGACCGACTGTCTTCCAGAACACCTCCTTGACTCTTGAGTACTTTCTTGCACCGAAATTATAGCCTGCGATAGGCTGCATACCCTGGTTCAATCCAAGGCATATCATGATGAACATGAATGATATACGGTTGCAGATTCCGAATGCTCCGATGCCCAGGTCTCCTGCATATTTGCGGAGCTGCTGGTTGATGAACAAGGTTACAAGGCAAGCGGCAGCATTCATAAGGAAAGGTCCGAAGCCGATGCTGAGGGATTCCTTGGCGATACGCCAGTCCAGTCTGATGATGCCTTTCTCGAAATGAAGTCCTCTGCTCTTGTCGTTGAAGTGCCTCATCACGATCACCAGTGAGGCTGTCTGAGCAATTACGGTAGCCCATGCCGCACCCTTTATGCCCAAATCAAATGTAAAGATGAATATCGGGTCGAGTATCGTGTTCAATGCAACGGTGAAGATCGTAAGCATCATTGCCTTCTTTGGGAAGCCGGATGAACGCATCTGGGCATTCAGTCCGAAGTACAGATGTGTAATGATGTTTCCGTAAAGGATGATCTTCATGTAGTCCTTTGCGTAAGGAAGTGTGTTCTCACTGGCGCCGAAGAAATAGAGGATCGGGTCAATGAACACCAAGGCTACAATCATGAACAGGATTCCGAGAATGATGTTCAGAGATACTACATTTCCCAGCACCTTGTTGGCTGCGTTGTAGTTCTTCTGTCCCAGGAGGATTGACATCAACGATGCCGCACCCATGCCCACGAGTGTACCGAATGCTGTGGAAAGGTTCATCAGAGGGAAGGTCACTGCCAGTCCTGAGATGGCGAGAGGACCAACTCCGTGTCCGATGAAGATACTGTCCACCATATTATAAAGCGACGACGCTGTCTGCGCAATGATGGCAGGCAGCGCGTACTGCTTGAGCAGTTTGCTTATTTTTTCTGTTCCTAGTTCGGTAGGGATAGATTTGTTTGCGTCCATTTATTCTTCCGGTTTTGCAACTACTTCCAATTCGAAGACGAGTGGTGAGTAACCAGGGATGCTGGAGCCGCTTCCTGAGTATGAGTAACCATATGGAGAAGTGAACACCGCAACTCCTTTCTCGAATGCTCCCATCTGTCTCAATGCAAGCGCGAAACCGGTGATGATGCTGCTTCCCTCGCTTCCCATTGTGATTTCGGAATAGTCGGTGCGCCATTCGATCTGCACAGGCTCGTAAGTTCTGCTGGCAGAGTACAGCCCGTTGTCTTTTGCAACCTTTTCCTTGTTGGTGTCGAATACAAGTCCGTTGAGCAGCTTGCCTGTGTAGTTGATGTAGATCGTTGTATCTGTGTCAAATGCATATTTTGCGGCTTCTGTGCTCTTGAAGTACATACCGTCGAACTTTGTGTCCTCAGCATCGTCATTTTTAACCTTCATCACAACATACTTGGTCGTGTCCATGTCGGCGAACTCAGCTCTGTTTGCTTCAAAATATTTCTGGATCTGCTGCTTCTCCCAAGACTCGATGGTGTCAGTGAAATCTTTGATGGTGATGTCATAGATTGCGTGGGTTCCTGCAGTAGCCTTTTCGATATATTCCTCAGCTGAGTCATATGTAGAATATGTCAACAGCCAGCCTGGGATGATGACCTTCTTCCTTCCACCTACTCTCATGCCGAGCACAGCCTCTGCTAAACCTGCCTGGATTGTGCTCTCGAAAGTTGTAGCCACCTTTGGACCGTAATAGGTTGTTGTGTCATATTCGCCGAGCTGTTTCGCTACTTCCTTACCGGTGTAAGACGAGATGTTTCCTTCAAGGTCGGTTGTTACATACTCTGTGAATATGTAACCGTCTTTCTTGACCTCTTTACCGTCACCCTTAGTCTCCTCCAAAACGTAAATGCCTAATCCTGTTGGCTTTGCGTCCGGATAGTTGTTGTGCAGCCACGCGTCGAAATACCTCTTTTCCGCGATGTTTGTACCTTCTACTACAGCCTTAGCGCAGCTTGCTGCTGCCAAAGCAAGAATGATATATGCGGCTTTTCTAAAAATAGTTTTCATTATTGGTTCTGAAATTTTAACCGACAAAGATAGTAAAAAAATGAATGTAATCAGTCGTTGGACACTCCGACGACCCAAATTTTAAATGCCAGGGCAGAATTAGCAGGAATTATGCCAAAGGCCGAATTCCCGAAGCCATATTTTCCGGTGAAGAGAATTTCACATTCCTCTCCGGCGCGTACTCCCTTAAGGCCGTTTTTGATACCCTCGAGAAGCCTTGCATCTGAAAGGTCTGTCTCGTATATCGAATAATCTGCATCAGTCAAGTCCCACTTTGCCTTTTCTGCTGTTTCCTTGTGGTTTGTGCCGAACAGATTTGCATCTGTGATGGATCCGTTGAATACATAACCGGCATAGTAGAAAGATACTGCACCGTTCTTCTCAAGTGGCTCTCCGCTTCCCTGCTTTATGGTGAGTCTTGTAGAACCGCCGTTGTAGGTCACTGTCATGGTGTCCTTCTTAGCCTTACTTATGTAGGAGTCAATCTTGTTCTCCTGATTGGTGTACTCGACCTCGAGTTTCTGCTTTACGCATGAGCTCATTCCAATGACACATGCAAGCAATACGATATATTTGATTATTCTATTCATGTTCTGTCAGATATATATGTGTATATTTTTCGATATATTCAGGTACTTCGGCCATTGAAGTGACGTCGCCCGGCTTGTTCAGGCATCCGCCAGCAGCGTTTTCGTGTCCACCTCCATTGAAGAACATTCTCGCGCACCTGTTGGCGGATGTTCCCCTCTTTGATCTTATTGACACTCTGATCCTGTCTTCTTCCTCCTTCAGGAGCAGGCTCATTCTTACTTTGCCGATGGAGAGCGGCATGTTTACGAATCCTTCGGTGTCGCCCTCCTGGACATTGTACTTGAGCATGGTCTCCATGTCAAGCACGATGTATGCCACTCCGTCTTCTGTGATTTTCAGCAGGTCCTTCATCATGTGTCCCATGAGACGGAGGCGGCTTTCGCTGTGTCTGTTGTAGAGTTCTGAAAGAATGTTGTCTCTGTCGACTCCGGCGGCAAGGAGTGATGATGCCATGACAAGAGTGCTTGGATACACGGAATTTGCAAAGTTGTTGGTGTCAGTAGTCATTCCTGTCATGAGTGCGGTTGCACATGCTGCCGGAAGTCTTGTGGCGTCTCCCTCGATCTGTGGGAAGGCCATCAGGATGTGGTAGAGAAGTTCGGATGCAGATGATATTTGGGTTTCAGAAAAAGAGACTGCAAATTTATCTCTGTCCGGTCCGATATGGTGGTCGATCAGTACCTTTTCAGCCTTGGATGCTTCCAATGCGGCAGCCATCACGTCTGTTCTATGGAAGGCATTGAAGTCCAGGCATATAATAAGGTCGCTGTTCGCAAGCGCTTCCTCTGCTTCCTGCTTATTTGCACTGTGTGCGGATATGGATTCCGATGGAATCTCTGAAGTTATGAAATCCAGGTATGCAGGGTAGGGGTCAGGTACGATGATTCTGTGCTCCTTTTTGCCGAGCATGCTCAGAAAATGGTACATCGCTGTACTGCTTCCCATCGCGTCGCCGTCAGGTCTCATGTGTGTGACAATGGAGATTCTGTCGGACTGACAGATCAGGGAATTGAACCTGTGAATGTTGTCGTGATTGATATCCTGCATTTTATTCCGTTGATTTTTCGGGTGCAAAATTACAAATTATATTGCATTTCATAAATCAATTTCATAACTTTGTCCGGAATTTTAAAACGGAAAATATAAACACTAAGATAATGAGTTCAATTGTTAGAAAGGTATTTACCTATTTGATCCTCCCAGCAGCTATTGTGGGATTGACTTATCTGCTCGTTCAGAGCATTATGGAGCCTGTTAAGTTCAACAAGCACAAGGATTATCGTTCAGAGATCGCAATCCAGCGTCTTAAGGACATCCGTGACCTCCAGGTGGCTTTCAAGAACGTAAATGCTCGCTACTCTCCAACTATCGACTCACTCAAGCTTTTCTACAACGAGGGCAAGATGAAGATTGTTCTTCAGGTGGGTTCAAAGGATGACTCGCTTGCAATGGCAAACACTGAGAAGGTTAAGAAGCAGTATCGCAACCTTAAGGGTGACAAGCTCCAGCAGAAACTTCACGAGCTCTATCTTGCAGGTAACAAGAACCTCGTGTTCCAGGTTGTAAGTGAGATTCCTGTTAAGGATACTCTCTTCACACACCGTCCTGATTTCGTTGTTGACTCACTCGCATTCATTCCATTCAGCGGTGACTCAGTGATCATGGAATCAACAATCAAGACTGTGTCAGGTGTAAAGGTTCCGCTCTTCGAGGCTTCAATGCCATATAAGAGCCTCCTCAAGGGCCTCGACAACCAGCTCCGTATCAACCTCGATGCAGAACAGGAAGACAAGGGTCGTTACAAGGGACTTCAGGTCGGTAGCATCTCTGCTCCAAACAACAACGCAGGTAACTGGGAGTAAAGTTGACTATGACAAATATAAAAGACAGGGTATCCATTCAAGTCAGCTTGAGTGGATATTCTTTTAAGATACAGGATGGAGATGGCTCGCATTCTTCCGGCTGGATGAGTGCGGACCGTGTCTTTACGACTCCGGAGTTCCAGAAGAGGTATTCTCAGGTGGATATTTCTGTCTTTACACCGAAGTTTGCCCTGATACCTTCACAATTTCATCATCCTCTGCACGTAAGGGAGAATCTGGCAGAGGTTGCGCGTCTTGAAGACTCTGATAAGGTAGAGTCTGTGGACGTTCCTGAATTTGCAGCAGTGCTGCTGTATTCAAATACAATCGGCGAGACCTTGTCCAGGGTAGTGTCTGAGACAGTACTTCTGACAGATGGGTCAAAATCTTCGCCCCTCCCTGAAATATACTTCATGCTGAAGGCTCTTCCTCAGCTTCCGGACTACAACAAGATTCTTGCTTCATATATGGATGGCTATCTTTACTTGACAATAGCTCAAGGACGAAGCCTCCTTCTCTGCAACACGTTCAGAGCTCCGGACTTCACGACTGCCGAATACTTTATATTTATGGCGATGAAGAAGCTTCAGCTGAATCCTGAAGTTTCCACCATAACATTCAGGACTGCTCTTGAAAGTGAGGAGGAAATGTCACTTTACAGGTATTTTAAATGTGTTGAAGTGCTATGAGAATTATAGGTGGAAGACTGAAAGGTAAGACTATCCTTCCTCCGAACGGTTATAAGGCCCGTCCAACGACGGACTTTGCCAAGGAGGGACTTTTCAATATCCTTAATAATGAATATGACATGGAAGGCCTTCAGGTCCTTGATCTGTTCGGCGGAACAGGTGCCATTTCATATGAGTTCGCCTCGAGAGGAGCTTCGATGGTCTATTGCGTCGAAATGCTTCCTCTTCATGCCAACTTCATCAAGTCCCAGGCTGCGAAGTTCGGTATGAAGAACCTGACTGTAGTAAGGCACAATGTCTTTGAGTTCCTTGATATATGCCGTGAGAAATTCGACATTATCTTCGCCGATCCGCCTTATGCCATCGAGGGACTTGCTGACATTCCAGACAAGGTGTTTGAGAAGGACATCCTTCA
Source organism: uncultured Bacteroidales bacterium (assembly GCA_947367375.1). Classification (GTDB taxonomy): domain Bacteria; phylum Bacteroidota; class Bacteroidia; order Bacteroidales; family UBA932; genus Cryptobacteroides. Next base: position 7,995 of record CANBDZ010000052.1, read on the forward strand.
TCCTGGAGCTTATTTCATCCTTGAACATCCGGAGGAATTCAATTTTGAGAGCCACAAGTACTTTGTAAAGGAAAAGAAGTACGGCAACGTGCATTTCTCGTTCTTCGAGATGCCAGCAGAATAAAAGATCCGGCGTGAAGCCGGTATGTACATATATATTATAGTAGTGTAAGATTTTTAATTATTATCAGTTTATGAACTTTAACCTGAAAGAAGTATTCCAGCCTAAATTCTTTGGGCTGTTTAAGAAAGGCCACTATGACTCAAAGAAGTTCACATCTGACCTTATCGCGGGCTTGATCGTCGGTATCATCGCCCTTCCTCTCGCAATCGCATTCGGTATCGCCAGCGGTGTGACTCCTCAGCAGGGTCTCATCACAGCCATTGTGGCGGGATTCCTTATCTCGTTCCTTGGAGGATCTAACTTCCTTATCGGAGGACCTACCGGAGCGTTCATCGTGATTGTTGCCGGCATTGTCGGACAGTATGGTATGCAGGGCCTCATCATCGCTACGATCATGGCGGGTGTCTTCCTCGTGGTGATGGGAGTGTGCAAGATGGGTGCGATCTTCAAGTTCATCCCATATCCTATCGTAGTCGGATTCACCAGCGGTATCGCGTTGACCATTTTCTCAACGCAGATGAAGGATTTCTTCGGACTTCCTCTTGACCTCCAGGTTCCGGCTGGCTTCATCCCACAGTGGGGCTGCTATTTCCAGAACATCGGAAACATCAACTGGATAGAGTTTGCAATGAGTATGGGCTGCCTTATCATCTGCTTTGCATGGGGTAAGGTGACCAAGAAGGTGCCAGGATCGCTTATTGCCCTCATCGTCGGTACAGTGGCATCAATCCTTCTCAGCCGCTTTGCAGGCCTTGAGCTTGCCACTATCGGTTCAAAATTCCCTGAGCTTGCAGAAGGCCTTCCAATGCCGAAGCCGGTTGCTCCTCAGTTTGACTTCGAGACTGTGAAGGGTCTTGTTTCTCCTGCATTCACAATCGCAATCCTCTGTGCAATCGAGTCTCTCCTTGCTGCGATGGTTGCTGACGGTGCGACAGGAAAGCAGCATCATTCTAATACCGAGCTCATCGGACAGGGTGTTGCCAACATCATCACTCCTCTCTTCGGTGGTATTCCTGCTACAGGTGCCCTTGCAAGAACAATGGCAAGCATCAAGAACGGTGGAAAGAGCCCGGTGACAGGTATCATTCACGCTGTAGTCCTTCTGCTCATCTACCTCTTCCTCATGCCATATGCAATCTATATCCCTCTCTCTTGCCTTGCTGCTATTCTTGTGCAGGTGGCTTACAATATGAGTGAGTGGAGAACATTCAAGTATCTCCTTCGTGGTGACAAGTCTGATGTGGCTGTGCTCCTTATCACATTCTTCCTTACAGTGGTAGTGGACCTTACAGTGGCTATCGAAGTGGGAGTTGTCCTCGCTATCGTGCTTTTCGTACGCCGTGTGATGGAGACTTCATCGGTTTCTATGCTTACAGGCAGCACAGTTGCGGCTTCTGAGGACTCTGAGGTGGCTTCTATGGAGGATACAGAGCGTCTTGAAATCCCTGCAGGTGTAGAGGTTTACGAGATCGACGGACCTTTCTTCTTCGGTCTTGCAAGCCGTTTTGAGGAGTTTGAGAGCAAGGATAACAGCAAGAAGACAAAGGTACGTATTATCAGAATGAGAAAGGTGCCTTTCATTGACTCGACAGGAGTGAACAACCTCCGCAACCTTTGCGAAAGAACTCGCAAGAGGGGAGTGACAGTGGTTCTCTCAGGAGTAACCGACAAGGTGCGTGCAACTCTTGTGAAGTTCGGCGTTGACCAGGAGATCGGTGCTGATAACATCTGCCCTCACATCGTCCCGGCTCTCGACAGAGCAGCACAGCTCTCAGCTGAATAAATATATCAGTAACATATATAATTAAAGGTGGCTTAAAGTAGCCACCTTTTTTTGTGTGCTGTGATACAAACTTAAAGGTTATAAATAAAGGGGCTGTATTCATATATATAAAAAAGGAGGTGACTGTGTCAGCCACCTCCTTCTGAGTTTTTATATTTCCGCTTATTTAAGCTCGAATGCTGCTGTTGTCTTGATGTCAGCTGATGATGTACCGATGTGAGCTACGAACTCGCCCTTCTCGGCCTTCCAGCCCTGTGATGCAACATCGTAGTAGCTGAGGTCGTCAGCGTCGATTGTGAACGATACAGTCTTCTTCTCACCTGGCTTGAGAGTGATCTTCTCAAATCCCTTGAGCTCCTTTACAGGACGGTCGATGCTTGCCTCAGAGTCAGCGATGTAAAGCTGAACTACCTCAGCACCCTCGCGGTTGCCTGTGTTCTTCACGTCCACTGTGATGGTCATTGTGCCGTTTGCATTCATAGATGACTTAGCTGCCTTAGCCTGGCCATACTCGAATGTAGTGTAGCTGAGACCGTGTCCGAATGCCCACTGTACAGGGATCTGCTTAGCCTCGTACCATCTGTAACCTACGTAGATACCCTCATCGTAGTGAGTCTGCCAGTACTCGTCGCCGTCCTCCTTGATACCAGGATACTGACGCTCAGTCTTGATAGGGCCGTCCTCGTATTTATAAGGTACTGTGAAAGGCATCTTACCTGAAGGGTTGATCTTACCTGTGAGTACGTCTGCGAGTGCGTTACCGGTCTCAGTACCGCCGTACCATCCCTGAACGATTGCACCTGCTACATCTGCCCAAGGCATTGATACCGGTGAACCGGAGATGTTTACCACTACAAGGTTCTTTGCAACCGGAGCAAGAGCTCTGATGACATCTTCCTGATGGTATGGGAGGTCAAGCTGGAGACGGTCTGCACCTTCGCTGTCCTGATGGTCACTCTTGTTAAGACCACCTACGAAAATCACGTAGTCAGCGTCCTTTGCAGCTTCTACAGCCTCGGCGATGAGAACCTCAGGTGTACGGTTGTCAGTAAGGTCCTGACCTGTTGACACGGCGTTGTATGAAGTGGATGTGTCACCGACATATCCTCTTACCCACTGTACGTCAGCTTTGCCTGCGAATGCATTCTGGATACCCTCGAGAGGGTTGACTTCGTATGCAGTCTTGAGGTTTGAGCTACCACCGCCCACAACCATCTTCTTCACTGCGTTCTCACCTACGAGGAGGATCTTACCGCCCTCGGCAACGTTGAGAGGAAGAGTGTTGTTCTCGTTCTTGAGGAGAACAACGCCGGCTGCAGAGATGTCGCGTGCTGCCTGATAGTGCTCAGGGCATACGAAACGGCCGTAGTTTGGCTCAGGTCTCATGCTTGTACGGAAGATGGTGCGGAGGATACGGCGGCACTTGTCGTCAAGTTCCTTTGTGCCATACTTGCCGCTCTTGATTCCCTCAAGATATGGTCTTGCCATATGGTAGTTTGCATAACCGTCGCTGGCTGCACCGCTGAGACCGTTGGTCCATGTACCCATCTCGATGTCGAGACCGTTGAGGATAGCCTCTTCGCTGTCGCGGCATCCGCCCCAGTCGCTGACAACAACTCCGTCAAAGCCCCAGTCACCCTTGAGGATGTCGAGGAGGAGCTTCTTGTTGTGGCAGTTGTACTGGCCGTTATAGAGGTTGTATGAGCCCATGATAGCCCAAGCGTTACCCTCCTGAACTGCTGCCTTGAATGCAGGGAGATAGATCTCATGGAGAGTTCTGTCGTCAACTACAGAGTTTGACTGTGTGCGCTGGAACTCCTGGTTGTTCACTGCATAGTGCTTTACGCAGGCAGCAACGCCATTCTCCTGAACTCCCTGTACGTAAGGTACGACCATCTTTCCTGCAAGGAACGGATCCTCACCCATATACTCGAAGTTACGTCCGTTGTAAGGTGTACGGCAGATGTTTACGCCAGGTCCGAGAAGGATGTCCTTCTTGCGGTAGCGTGCCTCTTCTCCGATGCTGTTACCGTAGAGGAGTGACAACTCCTTGTCCCAAGTTGCTGCGAGGTTGATGAGTGCAGGGAAAGCTGTACAAGAGTCGTTTGTCCAGCCTGCCTGATCCCACTCGTCCCAAAGTACCTCTGGGCGGATTCCGTGAGGACCGTCAGTGTGCCATACTTCAGGAATACCGAGGCGTGGAACTCCACGTGAGCTGAACTTCGACTGAGCTGTAGTCATTCCGACCTTCTCCTCCAATGTCATGCGTGAGAGAGCGTCTTCCACTCTTTCCTCAACTGGTGCATTCGGGTTCAGGTAAGCCGGACCGTCGAATTTTGGCTGTGATCCGCAAGCTGCGAGAACGAACGCAGCAGCGGCGAGAATAAATGTTTTCTTCATATAAGTGTGTTAGTTTAGTGTATCCGGATCTGTCCGTGGGTATATATTTTACAAATATATAAATTCTTCTTTAAAACATCGTATTCATTCTTTGCCATTGTCGAACTTTCCTCGCTTTCGGGGATTTGGTCTGTGATTTGTTTCGGTTGGATTTGAAAAATTAAAAATTAAATATATGAAACGAATCTTGCTGACCTTGACGGTCATTGTCGTAGGGCTTTCGGTGATCGCCCCCGACGCGTCTGCACAGACAGGCAAAAGCAATAATGGCACATCCGGCATCGACAAGATGATGGCCGACTGGCATAAGGATATGGCGGAGTTCCGTGCACGCTCTGCAGAAGATCGTCGTCTTGAGGAACTTACAGACTCTCTCGCCGGCATTCAGGCACGTGCGGCTCTGAAGAATCAGGACTTTGTCTTTGAAGCCTCCAGCGTACAGTTCCGTTCGGGAGCTCCGATATTTGTCAATTCTTCAACCACCTTCATCTCTGTCAAAGGCAACCGTGCGGTAGTCCAGATCTCCCCAAGCAATTTTGCTTCTGGTCCTAACGGTGTCGGCGGTGTGACAGTCGACGGAATCATATCCGATCAGCAGATCAGGACTGACAGTAAGGGCCGTACGACATTCTCGATGAGTGTGATGGGAATCGGCATCAACGCCCAGGTGGAAATCTATATGTACCCGGGAACCAATCAGGCCAATGCCACAGTCTATCCGAACTTCAATTCAAATACAGTGTGGCTCCAGGGTGAAATCGTGCCATACGAGAACTCAAATGTATTCGAGGGAAGCTCATTATAAAACGAATTTATTAAAACAGAAGGAATTATGAGAAAGATTCTATTTATTTCAGCAGCTGTACTTTTGATGGCTGCCTGCCAGAAGGAACCGTACACCTCTGACAACGACAACTCTTATCTGGTGTACACTTCACCTGGAAAGGATGTGAATTTCGCACAGTACAAGACATTCGATATGACTGACAGCCTTTTGGTCATCGGCCAGGGAAGCAAGCCACAGTACGTGCGTAACGATGCCGTAAAGGCGATACTCCTTGACTTCAGAAAGAACATGGAGGCACGTGGATTTGTCTATACATCTGACGCAGCTGCAGCAGATATCGGTGTGCAGCTTACATATGTGATAAAGACAGAACGCTTTGTTCAGTACTACAGCGATCCATACTGGTGGCTTGACTATCCGGGCTATTGGCCTTCAGGATACTGGGGCAACTGGACAGGTTACTACATGCCACGCCCTGTAACTTACACATACACAACCAATGCATTGCTCACCGACATCGTCAACCTGACAGGGGAGCAGAAGGAGGGAACTCCGCTTGAAATCCTCTGGACTTCCTACATCGGAGGACCTGCTGGATCGACACTCCAGGGAGATGTTACCCGTATGACAGATGCGATAGACCAGGCTTTCAAGCAGTCTGATTACCTCAAGACCAAATAGTTAAACATATAAACAAGAAAAATATGAAACGAGTTATATATATAATGTTGGCGGCAGCAGCACTTGTGTTTACGGCGGGTGAAGCCAGCGCTCAGATGGGCAAGAGAGACTATATCAACGCCGGCTGGCAGTTCAACGGCACAGTGGGCAACGATTTCGCCAAATCGGCTCAGGGATATGGAGCATATATGGAAGGAGGATACTATGTACTTCCGACCTTGGCTGTGGGAGGCTTTGCAAGCTTCAACACCAACAACCAATATGTACCTACAGAAACATATGTATTTGATGACAAGTCAGCCCTCACAACCGATCTGTCAAAATCAGTCTATCAGGTACCTTTCGGTGTGACAGTCAGATACAGATTCTTATGGACAGAGGTGCAGCCATATGTGGAGGCTAAGATCGGTACAGAGTACTCAGTTCAGAGCACATATATGTCCACCTTTGTGAACAGACATGACAACTGGGGCTTCTATATCTCTCCTGAAATAGGTGTTACAATCTTCCCGTTCCAGCAGACAGACTTCGGCTTCCAGCTCGCAGCCTACTACAGCTATGCCAGCAACCATAACAGCAGCTACAATATCACAGGCATAAATAACCTGGGCTTCAAACTTGGAGTAGCCTTCTGATAGGTTGTTAATTTAGAAGAAATTACTATCTTTACGTTTTGTTCCGGTTGTTCCGGCTGAATCCAGCCGTCCTCAACCGGGCGACGTAAAGATTTTTTTATGACCGAAAGAAAGAAATACAAGACCCTGGTGCTGTCCGATATCCATATTGGAGCAAGGTTCTCGAAAGTTGCACACGCCATTGAGTTCCTTACTTCAGTTGATGCGGAAAAGCTCATCTTCAA
>CANBDZ010000053.1 GCA_947367375.1 uncultured Bacteroidales bacterium
GTCCAAAGGCAAGACAACACTATTCGATTGTATGGAATGGGCTCATGTTAATGGCATAAAGAACGTTTTCGATAATTGCGTAGATCAATTGTTCTTGTTGTCAGTATCGAGCAGCATGCCATCAATCGTGGATGAAATCATTGGAATGTACGGGATGCAGTCCCTGACACTGAACACCCCAATTCATTACGGATTGGCTTATAAGTATGCTTTAGGTGGTGACCGACAGATGTTCAGGAAACATATAGAAAGAGCATGGGATACTTCTGACTCCAATCAGGATACCACCAACATTCTATTTACTGAATACAAGTCATATAAACTCCTTGGTGATTTCGAAAAATCACTACAGGTATATGAAAAGGTATTCCAACGAGAGGATCAGCATGTCAGAGCGATTCTTAACAGTCCGCTGATGGAAGAGAGGACAGCTTACCTTGATAAAGCGAACAATGAGCGAAAGATGATTATCAGGAATCAGAAACTGATAATCCATGTCATCATCTTAAGTTGCCTGGCTGTGATTTTTGCAGCAGGTTTCCTGATATTGCTTATCCGAAGCCAGCTGAAGAACAGAACCATTGAGATGGAAAAGTATGCAGACATGTACGAAAGCACCCTGGCCGAGCGTGACGCTCTCTCGGAAATGCTGGAGACTCAGACTGTATCCGAAGAGACTAGAGCAATCATCACGCAGAGACTTGAGATTCTCAATTCCATCATCACGTCACACATTTCGGAAAGGGATGCGGACATAAAGAAGGCTGACAAGGGACTTGACAAGCTCATTGCGGACAGAGACAGCTTCATCAGATCCACGAGGGTAACCATGGAGATGTCGCATCCGGCGTTCTTCAAGTATCTGCGGGAAAAGGAACTTACAGACTGGGAGATCAATTACTGCTGTCTCTACCTCATCGGCCTCAAGGGTAAAGATATCGGTGACTACATCAATCTGAAGAGACATTATGTCTATGGAAGCGCCATCAGGCAGAAGTTGGGGCTTACGGAAAACGACACAAACCTCAGCCTCCATCTCCAGAACATGCTTGAAAACATGTAATTTTTTGCAGAAATTATTTGGAATTTACCCCCCCCATTAAATTTGCAGAAAACCCCCTTAAAACAGGCAGTACAAGCAATTTTCGTGCGTTATAATAGTACGATTCCGGTATAACTCCGTCATAGAATAAAAACGAATTATGAGACGTTTATTTACAATCACCACAATCCTATTCCTTGCTGTCACATTGAACGCAAAGGTTAAGCCTATTGAGGAAAGACCGCAAGATGTAATCACCTATTCGTATAACCTTCGCTCCAATCATTCTGTCTCTACAACAATCTTTGGACTAGAGTACTCATATGAAGGCAGAGTTGCCGACAGATGGACGCTTATTGGACGAGCAGGTCTTGTCCCTATTGGTTTTTCAGCATATTCCGATCCACATCTGACCTCGATATACGGCAATATGGGTATTGGATTGTCTTTCGAAAGTAGATGGTATTCAAATATTGCCAAACGTGCAGAATGCGGCAGAAGCACCTATAACAACTCATCGGATTTCGTGTCTATGCGACTTAGAGCAAATACCGGAGACGGTCTTGAGGTAAGTTTCACACCTGCATACGGCATCAGAAGGACATTCGGAAAACTATGGTTTCATGAGGTGACATTCGGACCAAAGATAGGAGTCGATGGAAGCGGATTATTTTTGGCGCCCCACATTCAATATCGTTTAGGTTTAGCCTTCTAAACAGATCCATATCATGAAAAGATTTGCATTTTTGATTTCAATTATGGCAATGTTTGCCGCTATGTTTATGCTTAGCAGCTGTGAAAAGAATAAGCTACCCGAGGGTACTGGTTCTCTTGCTGTATATGTCAGCAGCCCTAAATATGACTGCGAAGTAAGGGTGTATCCTTATGTTGCGGACGATCTTCCACAGCCGATAGCGAGCAAAGCAATCAAAGCAGGATCGTCACAAAGTGTAACATTCACGTTGAATGTCGGTGACTATATTGTATACTGCACTGGTGCCAGTGTTGTTGGTGGCAATGGTGGTAGCAGTACAACTGTACAGATACATGAAGGCGTAGAGACCACACTATATTTCTCCGGAAAATAAATATAAACCATCATGAAAGCACTTAAACTATTCCGTGCACTGTCTATGGCAGGGGGACTCACCTGCTTCATGATGTCATGCCTGCCTGATATTAAAGGTGAAAATGGTTATGACTGGATGATGATTGCCGTAATTGCCTTGGTTCTGGTTGTTTTACCGACGACTCTGATAGTCAGGATTAAAAGGGAAAATCATCCTGAATCACTGACTGAATTTACTAAAGGCTATCACACCATCAATATCATTGCTTCTGCCATTATGATCGGGCTTTGTATCACGTCTGTCATCGTCAAGAGTGAGATGATGTGGATGGGTCTTGCATTTGCCTTTGTTGGCCTATACCACCTACTCAACTCTTTCATATTCTATAATGCAAGAAAAGCCTACGAGGAAGAAAACTTAAATCAGAAATAGCTATGAAAGCATACACAACCAAACACATTATTACAACCATAATTGTGCTCGTCATTTCTGGAGGTATATTCGGATACTGTTACGGATGGACTTATGGACTTGCTGTTGGAGGAACTTTTTTGTCTTACGCATTGACAGTGTTCTTCAAGAACTCTACATATCCAGCCTTGTTCGGTTGGCAGGAACAGATGGATACAAAGTCTGTTTGGAAGATTATGGGTAGTACAATGCTTTTTGTTTTAGGCGTTATGCTCGTTAGTGCTGCCATGTCAGAAGGCACTGATGCTATACCAAGAGCAATCATGCTTACTTGTGGATATGTCCTTTCTCTTTTGGGAGGTTATCTGACCCGCAAGGTCTGGTTGAATAATATGCCAAGAAAATAAGAGATTTGCTGTAGTATTCAAGGTACTCAATCTTTTCCCTGACAAAAAGAAAGAATAAATGAAACGAGCCATCATAGCAATTGCAATCTTAATCTATTCCATCTCAGCACTAGCTCAAAGCGGCAGTGCAGACACCATCTATGTCGATGTGCCAGCAGAGGTTGAAGCACTGAGACTACAGACTGCCGAATGCGTTGCCTTTGGTCGCAAGGATATCGAAAAGTATGGCAAAAGGTTTCTGGGTTATTCAATGATGAATGCCTGGTGCTATAGTGGTGAGCCTCTGAACAGGAAGAAATTCAAGGAACTGTTCAAGCCAATACAGTATTATCCCTATGACAAGGTAGTCTTCAATGGCTTTGTCATTGACAGATTAGGAATGGACTATTCGACTGAAACAGGAGTACTCGCAGGATTGCTTGTCGGTAAGAAACCGGTCTTTACATTCAGACGCGAAGAAGATATCAGGACGAAAGTTGATTCTCTTCTGTGCACTGTCGGACGACGGGATCAGGCAGTGAGAGCAGACTGGGCAAAAATTGTAACTGGCAATGTAACCCAGGAGGAAGCAATAGAATATGCTTTGAAGATGGAAGAAACCGACAGTACCAATCTTGTTGTAGTTTCTCATATCCTGGACTGCTATGGATGGCTAGATGGACTTTCTCAGGAGGCGAACAAGGCCATATTCCTTGTAATCGATCATAGTGACCTTAAGACTATGAGCAGATATCAGAGTCTTTTCCATAAAGCTGCTGAAAAGGGATATATTTCATTCGGCGACCTTGTAACAATGGAAGACAGGATGTTGATGAATGACGGTAAGCCTCAGAAATATGGAACTCAGGCATATGCACTTGGACGAGAAGGAGAATCCATCATCTACATCTGGCCTGTCGAGGAGCCTGAAAAGTTGAATGAACGTCGCGCGGATGTCGGTCTTCCCCCTATTGAAGACTATCTTGAAGCGGTAAAGCAACAAGGAGTTATAATATATTTTGATCCGAATCTTACAGTTGAAGATTTTAAAATACAGGAGTTATAAAGTATGAAGACACTAAAGATTATCAGATTGCTATCTCTTGTTGGTGCAATCGGAATTATTGGAACATATTCGATTGTTAATGCTGTTAAAGGTGAACTCGAGACATTCAACTGGGTTTTCCTGGCGATCTGTGTTGTTATAGCTGTGTTCGGGATTGCGAGTGATATCAAAAGAGAGAAGGCCCCAAGATCTCTCGCCAACTATGACAAAAAACGTCGCAACACTCTCGTTGTTATATATGTGATTGCGATTTTGATCGGATTTTTCGACATGATTGCTTTCGGGAAAGGATGGAGAGGAATTCCATTCATTCTCATAATCACATATATGCTCACAAATTCATTGATCAGATATAAAGCAAGACAAGAATATCTAGAAGGCAATGATGAAGTGAATCCTGGTAATGTCAAGGACGATAACCTTGTTGCGGTAGCAAAATACACAGATCCCGTCAAGGCTCATATCACGAAAGGAATGTTGGAAACAAATGGAATCGAGGCTGTGATTTTCGGCGATGGACTGCAGCAGACAATTGGTTCCGGTGCACATATTTTCCCTATCAGCGTGATGGTGAAGAACTCAGACAAGGATATTGCAGAGAAATTGATAAATGAGCAATAGGTTGAAGGTAATGGCGTAGGTGAAAAGACTTGGAAATAAATACATTATACAGCAAACATCAGTCACAAATAATGCACTTTTCGCATCTATAAATCGTAAATTCTTAAACAATTGTATTATGAGAATTATCAGCAATACCCTCAAATTATTTGCAGTTGCTATTGTTTTGATGGTTTCGACAGCAGCAACAATGTCAGCCCAGGAAAACACATCTTCTGATAAGGCTTACATCTATTGCAGAGTGACCTTCGATGACTTTAAGGTTCAGAAGGAAAAACAAATACATGCTTATACTCAGAAATACACAGAACGAGTATACAAAATGTCCGTTGACTGCCGTCAATATGATGATGACCTTACATATGTATATGGCGTCATTAATGATGAGGATGGACAACCGCGAGAGTTCAGATCCTATATAGCAGGACTGAACTGGCTGGGACGTATGGGATGGGAAATGCTTCCATACCCTACAACATTTAGGTCTGATATGAATCTGGAATTGGAGTATTGGTTCCGTATGGATGTATCTGGACTATCAACTGACGAGATAAACGCAAAGCTGGCTCCACTGAGACCATCAAAGGAATAATTGTAAACAAACGATATTATGAAACGAATCTTAACAATCCTGGCAGCGATAATATGCCTCTGCTCTTGCGAGAAGCAGGAACAATCACATTGGCTCTATAATGTGTGGAGCGGTGAATATGACATTACAATGACCAATAACGATACTGGGGAGAAGGAACCGCATGTTGGCGTTATCTCATTAGAGTTCTCTGACGACAGATCAGAATGTGTCGTTCAGGGAGGTGTAAAGGACCATTACGCAGTAACAAGGAAGACATACAAGGCGTATCTGAATGAAGCAGAGAAGATCTTCGTCCTTAATGAAGGTGACTATGACTCAAGGATTCTCTACTGGGGACAGATCACATCGGGCGGTAAATGTATCCTGAACTTCTACAGAGGCGAAGAACTTATAACGGTGGAACTTGTCGTGCACAAACTTGAATAAATAAATCGGGATTCTGCACTACATCGACACCCTTGCCAAACACCTCAATACCATCATTCTTTTGAATCACACCGGACAACATCTTCAGCACATCAATGGCTGAACCTGCTTCTGCAAGCACACCTACGACTACTGTAATGAACAGACTGCCGATAAGAAGTCCTGTCAACAGGTCTGGCAATGCTCTTCGCAGATACAATTCAGATACCTTTCTCTTCTCGAAGACCTTTACCCACGCAGCATAGATTCCAAGAACCGAAGCTGCACCAAGTAACATAAGAATAACTTTTATCCATATGTTGTTGCTGAAACTTCCGACAACTGGAACGGTCTGGGAGAGAAACAGGAAAAGTGCTGACCCGAATATGATCAGCATAATCCACTTCCAAAGTGGCATTGATGTTTTTACAGAGTTCATATTATTTGATTACCATCAATCGTTCAACATGAAGCAGGTACCTCTCCGGATAACCTAGATCGTCATTATCAGACACCAGTGCCACCATATTGGGGTCACGGCTCCATATTGCTATCGGTGTTTCATCTTCCTTCTTTGCCAGGCAATATTTCTGGTAATATCCCATAAAGGTGTCATCATCAGCCGTAAGAGTCGGAGTTCCATACATTTCAGTGATGAAATCGTAAAGGACTTGCTGATCCTCAAGCACACCCAGAACGGTAATCTCAAAATATGGATGGCCGGCATCGTCTTCATAATAGAAAACTTTGTAGGTCTCCTGCCTCAAGACTGAAGTCATCTCCTTGCGGCTTCCTCTGGTCATATCAGCCCAGTTCATATGCAGGAAGTCCTTACCGCTTTTATTGACCTTTACATTGAATGTTGACCTCTTGATCATCTCATTTCCTTTCCAAGCATCAAGATAAGTCTCATAATCACCCGCCTTGGTAAAATAATGAGTCCATTCATTAGTGCGACCAACCAACTTCTTGTTTGGAATGATTATGTGTGAACCTTCTACACCCTTTACAGACCATACGAGCGAGTCGCAGCGTTCATCCATTCCTTCAAGTTCCTCTTCTGAGATATGGAATGAAATCAATTCAAATTCTGACACCTCTATGTTGTCCTTGTCAAGTATAGGCTTACTATCTTCACCGACTCCCCATAAGGTAGGAAGCATCAATGTTTCAGTACCTTCATCGCCTGCCTGTTTACAATCAAAAACTGTGAACCATTCGCCCCAGTCATCAAGGTCAGGTACAAGACTGTGGTTAATAGATGCACGAACCTCTATGTTGCGTGTATTTATCGAAGGGTTTGCTGGGACTTCAAAGAATGTCTGATATATTGAATACTGAAGACCTGTCCTTTCTTGCCACCATTTATCACGGTCAAACACAAGACCATCCTTATTGTTGTATTTGGTATCTCCGTATTGGTTACCGTCTATCAGAACCTCCCATTTCAAATCTTTTGTCGGATGCTCAATATCAACTGCCTTGACCATTATCTTTTCCAGATGATAATTAAACCAACAGGTATCGCCATCTGCCGGAATAATTTCCCTATCATAAGGTAGTGCATCTTCTTCATCTGGAAAATTTTCAAAAGACGGTTGATAATATATATCATAGCATGCCGATACAACCATAACGGCTAAAAGCGATAATGCTATTCTTTTCATATATACAGTTATTTAATAATTTCCAATAATTTGTCCAGTACGGCATTCCTGCCCCAAGACAGGCTGCACTTGCGATATATCCGACTGCAACGCCGGCACCGGTAAGGTAAGCACCCCAGTTATATTGATTGCTTGCCTTCATATACTCGCTGCCGTACAGGGAATATCCGATGTAATCAGCAACCTCTCCTCGGGATATCCTTCCGTGCGGACCATAGTAGTGTCCCCATCTGTAATCCAAAGGATAGGTTCCGTATAGTCTCTGACTGATGTATGGGGAAGCAGGGGCAAAGGTTTTTATAGTGCCATTCTCGAACACTTTATCGGAGTAGAATCATAAGTGTGTATTATGTCCTGTGCCATTGATACACCTGATGTGACCAATGAAATGATAATAATGATTGCTGTTGTTAAAATTCGTTTCATATCCTGCTCTTCTGTTGCTCACCAGCTCCGGTACCTTTGTATTTGCTTTTTGCATTATTGAACTTGTACCTGACAGTTAGGACAAACTCTCTGGAATCAAACGCATTCTTCTGGTTGAGATCGTACATGTCGCTGATCATTCGTATAATTTCACTGCGCCCCTTGAGCAGATCTACACCTTTCACTTCAATGCTGAGGGCATCGTTCAGGAATGATTTTCTAAGAGAAATATCCAGTTGATGGGTTGGCTTCATCAATTCATATATATACTGATTTCCTTTGCCTGTATAGTTATAATCAAGAGTAGCCATAAAGCCTTTCGGAATCATGAATGTGTTCCCGAATCCCATAAAAGGGATCGGCTTTCCAAGATCAGCTGCCTTGCCAAGGTATTCGATTTCCAGCCATTGTTTCTGTACTCCTATATTAAGTCTCGGATACCAGAATGCTATAGTAGGAGAAGCTGACAATACTGCTTGTAGCTTCGGAATATTCCTGTCAAAGTTGGTATAGTGTAACATTATTATGTTCTGCATATCATCAGCTGCTGTTCCCCAGTGCAGTATCTTTCGCTGTTCCACCTGATAACTCGCAGATAACTGAAGAAACTTCCATACGGCAGCAAATGACACATCGTGATTGATCTCAGGCACAAGGTAAGGATTTCCCTTTGTGTAACTGTACCTGTCAATATACTGTATGGCATTTGTCAGATTACGATATGAAGGTCTCGATGTCTTTACAGCATAACTGAGCTGAAACTGGAATTTTCCTGCCTGAGCATTGAATGATGCATTAGGATAGAAATTACTGTAGGCACGACTCTGGTCTTCCTGCAGAATGTCGTTTTCGTAATAATTGAAGGAAAGGTATTCATACCTTACTCCTGCCGATATGCTTCCGAACTTCAACAGATATATGTACTCCACAAATGCATTTGCATTATCTTCCTGAATCGTCGTAAATGCATTCGGCACATAACCCTCTTCATTCATATATTCATCCTCTCTATGGGTATATGTGTATTCTGTACCGGCCGTCAGATTGCCACCAAACAAAGGATATGTAAGTATAAGTTTTGAGGCATATAGCCTATTGTGAGTCTTGCTGACAGTATTCACAACCCTGTTGTCCTGCATTTCGCTCAATTCGTCATATTTCTGTCTTTCTGCATTCCTGCTGTCATGAAAATCAGCATTGAAATCTATATTGAGTTTACCAGCAGTGCCGTTATAATACATATTCACATAATGTGTCGGCGTTATGTCACCCTCTCCCTGTGATAATGTGTGAGTATTATCGTCAATAATCCCATCTATGGTAGCCATAGTGTAAGTGTCTGTGTCAGTTGCTGTCAGCAAGTCTACGTATGGCCTGTACTGCAATCCGATTGAATGGTTTTCACTGATCTGATAGTTGAAACCTAATGCTGTGGTCAATCCATTATCCTTACCTGAAGAGTACATCTCCTGCTTCAAGATTAATGGTGAAGATGAATGAAGGCTCTGTGTAATTTCAGCATCCTGGTAGTACTCTGACTGATTGAAACTCAAAGTACCAAAAATGTCGAATCCTTTATGCCTGTAGTTCATGTTAAGCGTCTCATACAGGTCTGTGTTTTCCGACTGATACCAGGTCGAGCGAAGATTGAATCCGAATCCGTCACCCTCCCTCTTTATCGTCTTGATCCTGATGACGGCCTTCACTGTCGCATCGTACCTTGCACCGGGATTCTGCACGACATCGACACTCTTGATATCGCTGGAGTCAAGGAGTTCGAGTTCGGAATTATCCCTTACAAGACGGCCATTGATATATATGACAGGTGCACCCTTGCCAAACACCTCAATACCATCATTCTTTTGGATTACACCAGGCAACATCTTCAGCACATCATTGGCTGAACCTGCTTCTGCAAGCACACTGTTCTCAATATTCGTAACAAAAGCATCTCCGATAATTTCAGTCTTTGGGAGTACGGCTTTTACAACAACCTTGTCTAACATCTGCGCGTCAGGTTCCATCTTAATTGTACCAAGATTCTTATCTGTTATAGTCAGATAACAAGTTTCATAACTGACAAAAGATACTTGAATCATTGCACCTTCCGAATGAGGATCTAATATGAAGACTCCAGAAGTATCAGTAACTGTTCCGGCGATGAATGTTGTATCTGCTCTATGAAGAATGACATTGGCGTAAGCAAGCGGCATATCGTTCTCATCAATCACCTTGCCGGTAAAGGACTGCGCAGAAGCGTTGAAAAAGAATGTGGACAAAAGGACGGCCAATACACCGGCAATCAATAATCGGGGTCTCGTTTTCATATAATTATTGTTAAGTTCTATCATATTAGACGCTCAAAAGACTGATTTGTTACAATTTCTTCATACAAGACAGTCGAGGCGAAGTTCCAGACTACAAATATAATCGGGGGCAGAAATGCAAGGGTAATATACTATATTTTGAAGACTCCGGCCATAAGACTCACGCCCTCTGACCGGAAAGGTATTTAACAGACTAATCGTTCTTTTTAACAGAATACTCGATAGACTTGATTGAAAACAGATAGTCACGCTCGACATCGCTGAGTGTGCGTTGCTTGTACTTTCGGTATTCCATTGTGGCGTGTTCCATAGCCTCTTCGTGGGAAACACTGCCTGAACCTTGAAGCAACTGTTCTCCGGACATCGTTAATATTCTGTCAAGATATGCTGCCCAGTCGTTCATTGTCATCACTTGCTCACGTTCTGCCTGACGCTCCGCAAAATCCAGATATCCGGATACAAGTTGTCCCATTGCACGGAGTTCTTTTTCGTTAAGATAGTTCTTGGCGGTTTTCGCCTCGATCAATGTCGGATGATTCCCCTTGATTGTCAGCAGGCCCATAAAATCCTTTTCCGCATCAGCACGCTCCACAATCAGTTCGGCAGCGGTATGTCCGTGAATTGCATAATGGATTTTATTCTGCACTTTCTTGAAAAACTCTTGGGACACCTGGGCCCGTGGATCGTAATCGATACTCGTTGCGTATATTTCCAGTATCTGACGGTAAAGCACCTTTTCACTGGCGCGAATATCCCTGATACGCTCTAATAACTCTTTCCAGTAACCTCCACCGCCCAACTTCTTCAAACGCTCGTCATCAAGAGTAAATCCTTTGACAATATATTCCTTCAGACGTTCTGTCGCCCACTGACGGAATCTTGTAGCAATAATGGAACGGACACGATAACCAAGTGCAATTATCATATCCAGATTGTAGTGTGAAACAAGATATTCCTTGCCATCGGCAGCAGTTGTTCGGAATTTCCGAACAACTGATTCCTCATTCAATTCCCCCTCCTCGAAGATATGCTTGATATGCTCACTCACATTCGATTTGCTCGTCTGATACAGTTCGCACATCTGAGCCTGTGTAAGCCATAAAGTCTCCTCCTCAAGCTTTACATCAATCTTGGTCTTACCGTCATTATCGGTGTATATGATAACTTTATTCTCCATCATTCTTCCATAATGTTCAAGTGCCTTTGCAAAATTAACTATAATTCAGGAAAAGTACACAATAATCAATAAAACTCCGGCCAGAAGACTCACGCCCTCTGACCGGAAAGATGTTTATGTCGGAACATTATTTCGCAGTGTTTGACTGTGTAAGTCCTGAATCATTGTCGGAATTGCTGATAAGCTTTCCGGCGTGACCGCGCGACTTACCTTTATAGAAGTAGTATGTGAACTTCAAGGATACCTGATTCCTGAAGTTGTTCCAGATGGTTTCCTCCGAATAGTTGAAGCCCTTGATGTTCGCATACACCTTTGTCGGATACGGATTATGTATGTATTCCAGACCAAACGACATGTTCTTGAACTTATACAGGGCAGACACATTGGTGTTGAATCCCATTCTTGTGTAGAGGTCGCCGTCAACCAGGGTCATAGGCAGGTTGCCGTTCCAGATGACCTGCCAGTTTCCCGGTACGATCTGCACGCTCATTCCTGCATTATGTACACTACGACTCACCATCTGATTCGGCGTCTGATACTTCTGGAATTCATAGTTATAGAACGGCTGGAATGCAAGCCATTTGAGAGGTTTCCAGCTCAATGATATGGAAGCGGCAAGTGCGTGCATGTCATCTATGCTTGAAATACGCTGTATTATGTCAGTACCCACAGCATAAAGGACAGGCATATTCTTCCTAGGATAATATGAATATGATACGGAAGGGGCCAGGTACAGTTTGCCATCTGCAGAAGCGTATCTGTAACTCAGGTTTGTATAATAGTAATGGTATGGCTTCAACTCCGGATCACCTTGGGTATAGAAGTGCTCATCAATGGTCACAATGCTGCTTGTCAGATCTCCGACGTTTGGCACAGATGAATTCACGGATGCCGTCAGACGCACGGATGAACATTTGCTGTATTGAAGGTTCAGCACGGCGGACGGTCTGAACACCAAGTAATCATAGGTCACGTCAGTCGCTGTCCTGTAATGGTTGTTTTCTAATCCAAGTCCGATGTTATATGAAAATATACCGGCCGAGTTTCCGTAGTCTGCATAGATGTATTCCTTATGAGTACCTATGACTGATTTCTCTGAATCGTTATACACCTGATTCAAGTTCTTGTACTGATAGTACATTCCGGCATTGAAATCACCGTTCAACAACTTGTCACTGTACAATGCTTCCGCTATGACAGAGTAAGACCTGTTATTGATTCGGTTTGCAAAAGAATATCCTCCAATACTGCTTGTGAGACTGTTGTCAGAAAAAGAATCATAGTAAGTATTCACGACATTGAGCGACAGGCTCCTGCTCTGATTAAACAGGTGCATATAGTATAGGTCGGCCGAAACAGCAGAATAATCGCTTTCAAGGACTCGGCTATTAGTCAAAAGAGGCTCGCCTGATCCTACCAGTGCCTGGGCATAGTCCTGCCTGCCGGGAGATCTGCGGTATTCCAATTTTGCATTGAACAAATCCTTTTCCTTATAGTGTTGATATGCCAGTTGCCCGATATGGTAACTTCCTTGATAACTGCTCGGAAGACCGCGGTATTCATTGATTTTGTCAGAATACGAGTAGCTATTGTTCATGCGGTTGTCATTCAAAGACCTGTAGTCAATGAAATAAGCCGCTGTAACCATATTCAAAGAGTCCATATATGCCAATGAAAGCATATCAGTCCCATAACCGGTAGTGAGGCCATTCTTTGTATCAAGATAAACGCTGTATAGCCTGTCCGTCTTTTTTCGGGTAGTAACGTCAATGACAGCTCCGATATTCTCGTGAGCATATCTTGCCGGAGGATTGCTGTAAAGTTGTATCTTTTTTACATCTTCAGACCTAAGCAACATAAGCTCTCTTGTGGAACGCCTGATGCCGTCTATAAGTACAAGAATGCTTTTGTTGTCTACGGTTATCAGGTCTCCGTTGGAAGCATTTGTCTTGAACTGAGGGAGACTTCCAATGGCATCAAGAGCATTATTGCCGATCTTTCTTGCATCTTCGCTCAACTCGATGCTTTCCTTGTTCCCGAATGTATTGAGTACTCTTGGAGTCACAACGACTGCATCCAGCAAGAGCGTATCTGCTGAAAATTCAGTAGTATCTACCTGATACAAGTTATCATTCTGCGAAAATGCAGTGCCTGTCGAAATAATCAGGCACAATAATAAAGATAATACCTTCCTCTTTTTCATGATTCGTTTTTTTTGACAAAGATATATCCGAAGGTATTTCAAGAACTGTTTTCTGCGTGACAAGTGCGTGACAAACGCGTGACAGAGCCTATGAAAACAGGATTTTATATGCTTCAGGAGAGAGTTTTCCCTGTAATCGCTTCCTTCGCTGTCGGATTGTAGTAGGGACAGACTTAAGAAGGAATGCAATGACATTATTGGAGAATTTCAGATATCCATATATGCATAAAAGCAGGTCCTGATGACTGATCTTCTCCTCGCTCTTCGCAAGAATCTGATAGGCATCATGGAACGATGCCAGGACAGCATCCTCAATGGCTTTAGGATCAATATCATTTCTTGCCTGCAGTTCACCTTCATTCAGACTGCGGATTTCCAGAAGGGTTCCGTATGCCGATGTCATTTCAAGAGCTGATCTGCCTTCCTTCAATTTCTCCTCCAGTGCAGATGATGCAGGCTCATCATCGACTTCTTTGCTTGAATCTTTCTTCCTCTTTATGACCATATATGCGGCAACGCCAAGACCTGAGATGAGGATAGAAGCCAAAATGATATATAACACTGCAGAATTTTTGTCCTCCTTTTTCTGGTCCGTTGCATCAAAAACATTCAGATAGTGTCTCATCTCCTGGCAAAGAATCCTGATTTCTTCACTTTCGTTTCCCTCAAGCAGTTTCAAGGCTTTCTTGATTGCCCTGAGATACTCATTGATGTCTCCTTTCGATAACCAGCAAGTACCGATGGCGTGATACGCACGACCCTTAATCTCATCATCGCCATCAGGACAGCGCTTGATTGAATTCTCGAAAGAATCAATAGCCTTGTCGTAATCGCGGCTGAAATAGTAGCATCCCAGTGAGTAATGCGCAAGTGCTGTTTCCTTTGATTGGGTCTCACCATAGAAGTCGATCGCCTTCAGAAGCAGAGAGTCAGATTCTATTTTCCCTGTCGCCAGATATTCCGCCTTTGCAATCAATATAGAATACTCGGCCATCGTTTCCTCATCCTCAGGAATCTCCAACGCCTTCAGCACTCGAAATGCACTATCCGGCTTCTCTTTAATGACTACCTTCAAGTCGTCTAGTACCTTACGAATCTCGCTTGTACCTGATTCGCCGTAGGCTGTAATATAGGATATGACAATAAGGGCAACAGCCAATATTGTCCGTATATATTTATTCATTTTCATTATGTATTGCTCTCTAATTC
>CANBDZ010000054.1 GCA_947367375.1 uncultured Bacteroidales bacterium
GTGAGGCTAAGCCTAAGAATGACGTTGAGGCAAGAAGCATCGCACAGACAATCGAGGATATCGAGAGTCTCTTCATCACAAGCCAGGTTGCAAGCTGCGACAATCTCATCGCTCTCTTCGGACCAAGATATGAGGCTGATCCACAGAACCTTGATCTTGCAAAGAACATCGTAAGAATGATGGGTATCACTGAGGGATGTACAGACAACGATCTTTTCCTCAATGCTGTGACTACAATGAACACACTCGAGCCTTCACACACTTCAGCATACTACCTCTACAAACTTTACGCAGGTAGAACAGATGTTGAGAATGCAGTGAAGTACATGGAAGAGGCTATCGCTGCTGAGGCTTCAGATGCAGTAACTGACGCAGGTTATGCTTACGAGCTTGCTACATTCTGCTTCAAGAACGGTAAGAACGCACAGGCTCTCGAGGCAGCTCAGAAGGCACTTGACCTTGATCCTACACTCGCTGGTAGAGCTTACATGCTCATGGGTACAATCTGGGGCAGCATCGTTTGCTCAGGTAACGAGATCGAGCAGAGAGCTAAGTACTGGGTAGCTGTAGACTACATGACTAAGGCTAAGAACGCTGACGAGACTCTTGCAGAGGATGCTAACAACCTTATCAGACAGTACGCTGCATACTATCCACAGACAGCTGAGGCGTTCATGTATGACGTAACTGACGGTCAGTCTTACACAGTTTCTTGCGGCGGTATGAGAGCTGTAACAACTGTAAGAACACAGAAGTAATCAGATTTGAAACGTATCAGACATACATTCAAGATGATGGCAACCGCTCTGGCGGTTGCTTTCATCGTTTATTCTTGTAAAGGAAAACTCAGTGAAGCGGAATCCTTGAATCTTGCCGAAACGCCGGTTCAGATAGTTGAAGACATGTTCATGCAACAGACTGAGAACGGTATGGTAAAGATGAGAGCCGAGTCACCCCGAATGGAAAAATACGAGAAGGATACATTGCAGTACGAACTCTTCCCTGACGGTTTTTTCGTGTACGCGTTTGACGAATCAGGCAAGCTTGAAACAGAAATAGTGGCGGACAATGCCCGTCATAAGAAGTATAAGGACGGAAGAGAGACTTGGGAGGCGTATGGCAACGTAGTTGTCAAAAATCTGATCAACCAGGAGGTAATGGAGACGGACACTCTCTACTGGAATCAGGAAACAGAGATGATATACACCCACTGTTATGTCAGGATAATATCGCCTGACGGCTTCGCTCAGGGTTATGGTATGGAGGCTGACCAGCGTGCGAGAAGCTACACTCTGTTCAATAATTTCAACAACTACGCTTTTGTAGTTAAAGACAGTACCGAGGTTTTGATAGATTCGGTCAATTTTATTGGTCCATTTCCAAAAAAATAGATATAGATTGGGATAAAATTGCTATCTTCGCACCCCAATATTGTATTTTTTACGATAATAATCTAAAACAATTTATAAAATGGCAGCACTTGAAACAATTCGTGTCAAGTTCGGAGTCCTGATAACAGTGCTTATTGCAGTAGCGCTGTTGTCTTTTATCATTGACCCGAACACACTTCAGTCAGTTTCATCATCAATGTCTTCTAAGTATGATGTTGGTGAAATTGACGGCAAAGCAATTTCTTATGTTGATTTCCAGGCAGACGTAGACAAGTATTCTGCAATCAACGAAATCATGTCAGGTTCTACAGCGAAAGACGAGCAGATGCACGCAGCTATCAGAGAGACTGCATGGCAGGCACTCCTTGACAAGTATCTCTTCGTAAAGAACGCAAACAAGGGTGGTATCTATGTAGGAAAAGAGGAGATGAGCGACATTATCGCAGGTAACATCGAGTCTCCTGTATTCACACAGAACCCTATGTTCTTCGATGAGAACGGTGTTTTCTCTACAGCTATGGTGCGTGAGTTCCTTGACTACATGGAGACAGATCAGACAGGAAGACTTCAGCTCTACTGGAACTATCTTGTTGAGACAGCAAGAACTCAGGAGTATTACAATAAGTACATGTCTCTCTTCACACAGGCAGACTTTGCAAACACTCTTAAGCTTACAAATGAGGTTGCTGATGCGAACAACACTTTCGACGTAGAGTTTGTAATGGTACCTTTCGGTTACGCTCAGGACAGCACAGTAGTTGTTTCTGACAGCGAGATCAAGGCTTACTACAACGCTCACAAGAAGTTCTTCAAGCAGCAGGCAAGCAGAGACATCGAGTATGTAGTATTCGAGGTTGTTCCTTCTGCAGATGACATCGCAGCAGCAAACCAGGCTGTTGCTGACGTTTACGAGCAGTTCGCAACTACAGACAACATGAAGGCTTTCCTTCTTGCAAACTCAGACAGACAGTACGACAACCGTTGGTACAAGGCTGGTGAGCTTAACGCAGTTGCTAAGGTAGTTAATGACTATGCTTTCGGTGAGAAGACTTCAGTTTCTGAAATCCTTTCAATCGGCAACAAATTCTATGCAGTACGTGTTATGGAGGAGGCAATGGTTCCAGAGTCTCTCTACGTAAAGTATGCTCCAGCTAACTCAGACGATGTAGACAGCGCACTCGAGGCTGCTGAGCCTATGTGGATCAACCAGGTTGCAGGTTACGAGGATGTAATGACTGCAAAGAAGGGTTCAAAGGTAACTGTAAACGGTCTCGTATTCCAGGTTCTTGACACTAAGGATCCTGTTGCAAAGAAGAAGGTTGCTATCCTTGAGAAGGAAGCTATCGCAGGTAAGGAGACAGTAAACTCTTACTATGCTAAGGCTAACACTTTCGCAACAAAGACTGCTGGCAAGTATGAGAACTTCAAGAAGGCTTGCGAGGAGGAGAATGTATACGCGCATCCAGTAAACAAGATGCTTGAGAGCACAAACCGTCTTGGTGCTATCGACAACACTAAGGAAGTTACAAGATGGGCTTTCGAGGCAAAGAAGGGTACTGCTTCAAACATCATCACTGTTGACAACAACTACTTCATCATCGCAGCACTCAAGGGTATCCATGAAGAGGGATACACTCCAGTAGAAGAGGTAGCAAGCACTATCCAGGCTACACTTTACTCTGAGAAGCTTGGTGAGAAGAAGGCTCTCGAGGTAGCTGAGAAGATTGAAGGTCTTACTTCAATGGAGGCAGTTGCTGAGGCTCTCGGTACAACAGTAAGCACAAAGGACGGCGTAGCATTCGGTTCAGACAATGTACGCGCTCTTGACCCTGCATTTGTAGGTGCTGCTTCAGTTGCTGAGGAAGGTAAGATCTACGGTCCTGTTACAGGTGGCATCGGAGTTTATGTCTACAAGGTTACAGGCAAGGAGACTGGCGCATTCTTCACTGAGGACGATGCTAAGGCACGCAATTCACAGAACATCCAGTACACAACTCAGATGGTTCTTCCAGTTATGATGGATGACGCTGGGGTTGAGGATAACAGAGCACGTTTCTATTAATAGAAAACAGGCTATATAGCTTATATCCTCCGATTCTGATTCAGAGTCGGAGGATTTTTTTTTATTTTTGTGAGCAATGAAATTCTGAAACAATGAAAATACTGTCATACATATTTTCGTTTGTGACCGCGGTTCTGATGGTGTCCTGCATCAAGGATGACATCAGAGGTGCCGATCTGAAACCAGGTGATTCCCTTCCAAAGTTCGAGGTCATGATGAATGATGGAAGTATAGTCTCGGATGAATCATTGAAAGGTTCCGTGTCTGTGGTTGTCTTTTTCTCCACCGTATGTCCGGACTGTCAGCAGGTCCTTCCTATTGTTCAGGAAATATATGATGAATATACTCAAAATGGAGTCATTTTCGCCCTTATAAGCCGTGAACAGAGTGATAGTGATATATCTGATTATTGGATGGCAAACGGCCTTGATATGCCGTATTCTGCACAGCGGAATAGGGATGTATATGAAAAATTCGCGAAGTCGGTGATTCCTCGTATATATATAAATGATAAAGACGGAATCATACGATATATATATACCGACGATCCCGTCCCTTCTTATTCTGAACTTTGCTCTTCGCTTGACGCTGTTATACGTTAAAGAGGAAGTGCATGATGTCTCCGTCCTGAACGACGTACTCTTTTCCTTCTATTCCGAGTTTTCCGGCCGCACGGCAGGCTGCCTCTGACTTGAGTTCTACAAAGTCGTTGTATTTGATGACTTCCGCACGGATGAAGCCTTTTTCAAAGTCAGTGTGGATGACTCCCGCTGCTTTAGGAGCTTTGTCACCTACGTTGATTGTCCATGCACGGCATTCATCTGCTCCTGCTGTGAAGTAGGTGCGGAGGTTGAGCAGTGAGTAAGCGCTCTGGATGAGTCTGATTACGCCTGACTCTTCAAGTCCCATCTCTTCAAGGAACATCTGACGCTCTTCGTAGCTCTCGAGTTCTGCGATGTCTGACTCGATCTTTGCTGAAATGATAAGGATCTCTGCATCCTCGTCCTTTGTAGCCTCACGTACTCTTTCCACGTACTCATTTCCGTCCTTTGCAGATGCCTCATCTACGTTGCATACGTACATTACAGGCTTGTTTGTGAGAAGATAAAGCTCTTTTGCAAGCTGTTCTTCCTCTGCGTTCTCAGGCTTTACTGTACGGCATGACTTGCCCTGCTCGAGTGCATTCTTATATCTTACGAGAAGATCGTAAAGGATCTTAGCCTTCTTGTCACCACCTGTTGTAGCCTGCTTCTGAACCTTTGAAATACGGTTTTCTACTGTCTCAAGGTCCTTGAGCTGGAGCTCGCAGTCGATAACTTCCTTGTCTCTTACCGGATCTACGCTTCCATCAACATGAACGATGTTCTGGTCATCGAAACAACGGAGTACGTGAAGGATTGCATCTGTTTCGCGAATATTTGCAAGGAACTGGTTACCAAGACCTTCTCCGCGGCTTGCACCTTTTACGAGTCCTGCGATGTCTACAATTTCCACTGTTGCCGGAACCACTCTCTTTGGATTGCAGAGGCCTTCAAGCACCTCAAGACGCTTGTCTGGAACATTGGTTGATCCGATGTTTGGTTCAATTGTACAGAAAGGGAAGTTTGCGCTCTGAGCCTTTCCTGAACTTACACAGTTGAACAATGTTGATTTTCCTACATTAGGAAGTCCTACGATACCACATTTAAGTGCCATTTTCTTCTATTCTTTTATCAATTTCTAAATCGGCCGCAAATTTACGCTAACTTTTTCTTTTTCTTTAATTTATTTCTCTTTTTTAGGGTAGTTTTTTCTCTTTTTTTAACACTGTCTTGGGCATGGAGGGTATATTTGGGGTGGTATAGATCCCCGGTCAAGCCGGGGATGACGTAAATATATATCCGGGGATGACATAAATAATATCCGGGGATGAGGGATGAAATATATGAAAGAGATTGTGTGTGTTGTTGTGTTGTGCCTGTCATGTGTCTTTGGAATTACTTGTCATGCTGAGGAAGATTCGCTTGTTGTGGTGTTCTGGAATGTCGAGAATTTCTTTGATTATTTTGATGGCGGTACAGGAGATTCGGACAGGGAATTTTCCCCCAGGGGAGCCAGACACTGGAATAAAAAGAGATTTTATGCAAAGTGTGATGCTATGGCCAAGACTGTCTTCTGGTTGGCGGACAGGTATGGTCGTATTCCGGATGTGATAGGTCTTGCAGAGGTGGAAAACAGGGGAGTGCTCATAAGGATGATCAGCAGTACTCTTCTGCGTAAGTATGACTATGGGATAGTGCACAAAGAGTCCGGTGACAGACGTGGGATCGATGTTGCGTTGCTGTACAGAAAGTCGGTGCTTGACACTTTGTCATCAACATTTGTAGTTCCCTTATATGAAGGAAAATCTATGGCTACGCGAGATATACTTCACGTAAAAATGAGCCTTGCAGATGGTTGTAAGATGGATTTTATAGTCAATCATCATCCTTCCAAATTCGGAGGAGAGGAGGAATCGAGAGGAAGAAGAGGTGCAGCGATGGAAGCCTTGAAAAACCTGTGTGATTCACTTAAAGGAGGACATATGATAGTTATGGGTGATTTCAATGACACCCCGGATGCTGAGCATTTCCGGATGTTGGATGAAATACTGGTCAATAAGGCGGAAAGTCTTCATCAAAGAAGAGAAGGGACTATAAGGTACGAGGGTAAGTGGGAACTCATAGATATGTTTATGACAAGCCATTCTCTGTCGGATGAAAGCCGGATGGAGATAGTCAGAGTGCCGTTTCTTATGACATATGAAAAGAAACATCCGGGTGAAAAACCTCTCAGAACCTATGTCGGACCAAGGTATGTGGGTGGGGTAAGCGATCACTGTCCTATAGTGTTGAACGTTCATTTTCAATGATAAATCATTGTCAAGTCTCGATATATTCTTATATTTGAAAGATTTTCATTCCCATTTCAGGAGTTGAGTAAGAATTATCAAATTAATATATAACATTATGAAACAGAAAATTGCTGAAAAGTTTCAGACATTGTTTCTTTCAGAAGGCGAGTTCTTCGCTTCTGCCGGACGAATTAATCTTATCGGTGAACACACAGATTATAATGGCGGTTTTGTATTTCCAGGTGCAATCGACAAGGGAATGATCGCTGAGATAGCTCTTAACGGTACAAAGAAGGTCTGTGCTTATGCACTTGACCTTGATGAGTATTCTGAGTTCGGTCTGAATGAGGAAGATGCTCCAGACCAGGGTTGGGCAAAGTATATTTTTGGTGTATGCCGTGAGATCATAAAGAGAGGCGGAAACATTGCCGGATTCAACACTGTATTTTCAGGAGACGTTCCTCTTGGAGCCGGTATGTCCTCATCTGCTGCTCTTGAAAGCACTTATGCTTATGCTCTCAATGAACTCTTCAATCTCGGAATCGACAAGTTCGAACTTGCTCGAATCGGTCAGAGCACTGAGCATAACTATGTTGGCGTGAAGTGCGGTATTATGGACCAGTTCGCGTCCGTTTTCGGCAAGAAAGGTAACCTTATGCGCCTTGACTGCCGCTCAATGGAGTTCGAATACTTCCCGTTTGATCCTGAGCAGTACGGCTACAAACTTGTTCTTCTTAACTCTTGCGTAAAGCACGAACTTGTAGGTTCTCCTTATAATGACCGCCGTGCTTCATGTGAAAGAGTAGCTAAGATTCTCGGACAGGAATTCCTTCGCGGAGCTACAATGGAGCAGCTTGATGCAGTCAAGGATCAGATTTCAGAAGAGGATTACATGCGTGCACGCTATGTAATCGGTGAGGAAAAGAGAGTTCTTGATGTCTGTGAAGCACTCGGAAAGGGTGATTATGAGACAGTGGGAGCCCGTATGTATGAGACTCATTGGGGTATGTCCAAGGATTATGAAGTTTCTTGCGAAGAGCTTGACTACCTCGCAGAAGTTGCCAAGGAGTGCGGAGTTACAGGATCCCGCATTATGGGAGGCGGTTTCGGAGGTTGCACTATCAACCTTGTGAAGACTGAACTTTATGATGCATTCATCGAAAAGGCAAAGACTGCTTTTGCAGAGAAGTATGGCCACGAACCGGTTGTAATTCCTGTTGTCATCAGCGACGGAGCACGTAAACTAGCATAAATACATACCTTATATATATGAATAATAAGATATTCAAAATCACTTATGCGGCGATCATAGCCATCATTCTGATTGCCCTTGTTGTGTTCTTTATAATGCAGCTGGTTTCCGGAGTAAAAGGTAATATCGCTACATTGTACACTGCGATGTATGTCCTCCTCATAATCTGGGCTGCAGTCAGATTGTACTCGCTGATAAAAGAAATCAGGAATATGTAATTGATTATATATAAAAAATAAGGCTGGTCATTCTCGGGCCAGCCTTATTTGTATGTTTAGAGGATATTATCTGTACATTGCGAACTCGATGTCCTTAGATGCTCTTTCTGCGAGTTTCTCGCAAGTCTTAGCAGCCTCAAGGTTCTTGTTCACAGCCTCAGTGTTACCCTGACGTGCAGCGGCAACAGCGCGGAGGTAAGCAGCCTTTGCAGCACCCTTCTCGCAGCAGCACTCGAATTCAGCGGCTGGATTGTTGTTGCCATTGAGGAGAGCTACGAGAGCAGCGTTGAAGCTCTTCTTTCCTGCAAGCTTGGCAGCTGCAGCCTTATATTCTCCGTTGAGAATGTCAATAACAGCAAGGTTCTCCTTTGCAGTCTCGTTGTTTGCAGCAGCGAAATAGCGGCTTGCCTGAGCGTAGTCAGCCTCACGGAGAGCGAGAACTCCCATTGCGTTGCTCCAGTCAGCATCCTGCTCGCACTTGTTGAGAGCTGTCTTAGCCTTTGCGTTCTCACCCATGCGGATGTAAGTTGCAGCAAGGTTGTACTGAGCTGTCTTGCTGTCATACTTGTCAGCAGCCTTCTTGTAAAGCTCAACCTTCTGGTTGTTATCCTTCACGAGTGTTGCAGCACGGAGAAGAGCTGTCTCGTCGAGAACGTCGATGTTCTCCTCGATAAGCTCAAGGAGCTCGTCGTTTGAATAGTTTGTGTACTCTACGTTAGCGATGAATCTTGCGCGACGGAGAGCTGGAAGGATGTCCTTAGCAAGTGTCTTGTAGATGTTAGACATGTTCTTGATCTCCTGCTCGCGGACAGCTGGATCGCTGTACATAGAAAGAACGCGGATGATGAGTTCCTTGTCCTTTACGTCAGAAGCAGCGATGAGTTCCTGGAAGCCTTCCCAGTCCTCAGCAATGCTTGAAACGTTTACCGGAGCGTCAACATTGGTCTTCTTTGTAACCTTTCCGAAAGCCTTCTCTGCAGAAGTTGAACGGTTGTCTGAAAGCTTCTCGTTGAGCTTCTCTGTTCCGTCTGGTGAAGCATAAGCGATGATGTCTGTGCTTACGATGTTCTTGCGGTCGTTAGCCTTGATCTCAGCGAGTGCAGCCTGGAAGTCCTTGATTGACTCAGATGAGAGCTCGCTGTTTCTTACGTTTGCACTGTTGATCTGATAAAGGATCTGACCCTCTGCTGTCTGCATGATAGTCTCCTGATAGCCGTCAGCCTTGAGGTCTACCTTTCCGTCCTGGCAAGCGAGCATATAAGTTGTGTTAGCACCGTCAGCAACCTTCTTTGAAGGAAGTGTAGTGTACTTGCCTTTGTGTCTTACAACTCCGCGGAGTTCGAGATAAGACTTCTCCATGCCAGGTACATACTTGAAGTGTACCGGCTTTGTGATAGTTGCACCGTCTGAAGGAACTACTTCATAATTGTCCTTCACTTTTTCGCCCTGGAATACGTATGGTTCCATTGCCACTTCTCCTCCTTCATAAACAATGACTGGAGTCACCTCAAGAATAGCCTTTGGATGGAAGTAGTCCTCTGGGTAAGTCACTGTCACATCAGTGTTGATCTCTCCGGCAATGACTTCAAGAACAGCGTCGCCATAACCGACGTTTACATTCTCAGCCTGTTTTGCCATTTCTGCAGGTGAACCGCAAGCTGCAGCAGCGATTCCAAGAACGACTAAAGAAAAAAAGTTGTTGATTTTTCTCATTATCTGTAATTTTTAAGGTTTTGGTGTAATAATTCTTTTAAAGAATCTTATCATTCCACAAAGATAATCATTTTTAGCCTTTGTGGTAAATTATTTTCAAGCCTTTTCGTAACTTTGCTGCGTTATGAATAACCAGGATTTACAGAGTTTAAAGAATAAATACGATATAATAGGAAACGACCCTGCCTTGAACAGGGCCCTTGAGATCGCCGTTGCTGTCGCTCCAACTGATATAACAGTGCTTGTGACAGGTGAAAGCGGTGTCGGTAAGGAGAACATTCCACGGATCATCCATAACAGCAGTCCTCGCAAACGAGGTAAATATTTTGCTATAAATTGTGGAGCGATTCCGGAAGGAACAATAGATTCTGAACTCTTCGGTCATGAGAAAGGCTCTTTCACCGGAGCCAATGAGATGAGAAGAGGTTATTTTGAAGAAGCGGATGGCGGAACTATCTTCCTTGACGAGATTGCTGAAATGCCGTTGGCTTCGCAGGCGAAGCTTCTTCGAGTTCTTCAGTCCGGTGAATTCATCAGAGTAGGTTCGTCTAAAGTGCTGAAGACAGATGTCAGAGTGATAGCGGCGACAAATGTCAATCTGATGCATGCGGTGTCAAAGGGAAAATTCCGTGAAGATCTCTATTACAGACTTAATGCTGTGACAGTGATGATGCCTTCTCTTCGCGAGAGGCCGGGTGACATAAATCTGCTTTTCCGCAAGTTCGCGTCGGATTTCTCCGCAAAATACGGATTCAGTAAGGTTGTACTTACAGAGGATGCTTCTATTCTTCTGAGAAAATACAGATGGCCAGGTAACATCAGACAACTGAAAAATGTGGCTGAGGCTGTGTCTGCAATGGAGTCTATGAAGATGTCTGCAGCTTCAGACAAATGCATCATAGATGTTGATGTGCTTTCGAAGTATATCCCTCGTGAGGAGCCTAACCTTCTTCCTGCGAAGTCGTCCTCGTATCATGACTCTCCAGAAAGCGCGGCAGAAAGAGAAGCTATAATCAGATCCATACTTCAGTTGAGGCAGGATGTTGACTATCTG
This sequence comes from uncultured Bacteroidales bacterium, assembly GCA_947367375.1. Classification (GTDB taxonomy): domain Bacteria; phylum Bacteroidota; class Bacteroidia; order Bacteroidales; family UBA932; genus Cryptobacteroides. The sequence goes on from CANBDZ010000054.1 coordinate 10,563, forward strand.
AAGAGTGTCATTACAGGGCAGGCTCCAAATCTTCCGCAACTTCCTTCAATAGCTCCACCGGAGTCTGTTCAGGCTCCAATGCATGACGTTTCTGAAGGCTATGATGACATAGACGAGGATCCGGAAGAACAGGATTTTGATGTGCCAGAAACAGAAGTACTTTCCATCAAGAACTCCAATATGGAACTGATAGAAAAGGTGCTTCGCAAGCACGGAGGTAACAGGAAGGCTGCAGCAGCAGAGTTGGGAATCTCCGAAAGAACAATATATAGGAAATTAAAGCAGAACAAATAATGAAGAGAACAATACTGTCATTCGCAGGTGTTTTGGCTGCAGTCCTTATTACACTGCCGCTGCTTCAGTCGTGTGGTATATATTCATTTACCGGTACATCCATTCAGCCTGATGTAAAGACTGTGACAATCAATTACTTTGAATACCTTGCACCAAAAGTGAACCCTTCACTCAGCAACGACATAACCCAGGCTCTTCAGGAGAAATTCATCAAGCTTACAAAGTTGGAACTTGTAGATATTGACGGAGACCTTGAGATTGTAGGTGCTGTTACAGGTTATGATGTAAAGGCGACTGCCATTACTGCCAACGAGTCAGCTGCAATGAACCGTCTGACAGTAAATGTGAAGATAAGCTTTGTAAACAGAAAGTATCCGGAAGAGGACTTTGAGAACAAATCCTTCTCAGCATATTCAGACTTTGATGCGACTCAGTCACTTGATGCTGTCGAGGCCTCTCTCTGCGAAGAAATCATAGAGAAACTCTGTGAGGATATGTTCAATGCTACTGTTGCAAACTGGTAAAGATCATGGAAGGATATATAGAATTGAAGAATCTTACGATTGACGAACTTGCAGGAGTCGTCAATCTTTATCCATGGTTTGGAGGTGCCCGTAAGGAACTCTGCAAGAGGATGAGGGGACTTGGAGGACCGGACTGGAGTGATACCCAGTTCCGTGATGCCGCGATGTATGTCGCTGACCGAGGCAAGATGTTCCGTCTGCAACATTCTGCGGAAAGCAACGATTGGACAGATGCGGATGTGGAGCAGTTGCTCAAATCATATATTTCAGAACCGGAAAGTGCAGCATCTCAGACAGGAGCTCCGGTACGGGAAAGGAAGGTATACGCAGGAGTAGGAGATTATTTCTCCCAGTCTGATTATGATGATGTACGCAGGGCGGATGACAATGTATTTTCACGTTATGCGGCCAAGGCAGGCCAGGGTAAGACCGTCTATGAGGAATCAAACGCCGAATTTGACCTCTACACAGAGACTTTGGCAAGAATTTACCTCGAACAGGGCTATCCGGAACAGGCAAAAGTCATTTATTCTAAACTAATTTTGGCATATCCGGAAAAAAGTGCTTACTTTGCATCCCTTATTGAAAAAATCGACGAATTAAATTAGTAATTGAACGATATGAACGTACTTTTTACAGTTTTGACAGTGCTTGTGCTTATCGCAAGCGTTCTTATCACTCTCATCGTACTTCTTCAGAACGGAAAGGGTGGCGGACTTGCTAGCAACTTTGTTGCAGGTAACCAGACATTCGGCGTACGCCAGACTGCTGACATCCTTGAGAAGATCACTTGGGGTCTTGTAATCTTTATCTTCGTAGTTTCAGTAGCTACAACATTCTCACTTGGCAACAAGGCTGCAGATGTAGACTACACTGACAAGATCGAGAGCGAGGTTGTAACTCCAGAGTTCCCTGCTGAGCTTCCTTCTGCTGAGGTTCCTGCTGAAGAGTCAGCTGAGTAATTTGGAAAGCACGTCTGTCTGACATTTTGTCAGTAAACAGACTTTGGAATATAATTTGACTTTAAGCCGTCTGTTCGTAAGAACGGACGGCTGTAAGTGTATATACACGGATCTATATTATATAAATATTTTAACTTTTTTGATTTATGGCAGAAAATAAGTTTGAAAACCTCAGCAGATTTGCGGTTGATCTCAATGAGAAGGCATCTCAGGGAAAACTTGATCCTGTCATCGGTAGGGATGAGGAGATAAGAAGAGTACTTCAGATCTTGAGCAGGAGAACAAAGAACAATCCTATCCTGGTCGGAGAGCCTGGAGTAGGAAAGACAGCGATTTCTGAGGGAATCGCACAGAAGATTGTAGATGGTGATGTGCCGGAAAACCTTAAGAGCAGGAAGATATATTCGCTTGATCTTGGTGCCCTTATCGCTGGTGCGAAGTATCAGGGAGAGTTTGAGGAGCGACTTAAGGGTGTTGTAAAGGAGGTTGTCGACAGTGACGGAGAGATCATTCTTTTCATAGATGAAATCCACACATTGGTTGGAGCAGGAAGGACTTCCGGAGCTATGGATGCTTCTAATATATTGAAGCCGGCGCTTGCCCGCGGTGAGCTCAGGACAATAGGATCTACTACGTTAGACGAATATCAGAAATATTTTGAGACTGATAAGGCCTTGGAGAGACGTTTCCAGATGGTTATGGTGGATGAGCCGTCGCCGGCTGCATCCATATCCATAATGCGAGGTCTTAAGGAACGATATGAGAATCACCATAAGGTGCGTATTGAGGATGATGCCCTCATTGCTGCGGTAGAACTCTCGCACCGCTATATTACCAGCCGATTCCTTCCTGACAAGGCTATTGACCTTGTGGATGAAGCGGCTTCAAAGCTTCGTCTGGAGATGAATTCGGTGCCTGAGCCTATAGCTGAATTGGACAGTCGCATACGTCAGCTTGAGATTGAGCGTGAGGCGGTCAAGCGTGAGGGCGTTTCACTTAAGACAGACAGGATAAAAGCAGAACTCAAAGAGCTTGAAGCCAAAAGAAAAGACCTTGGAAAGCGCTGGGATGAGGAAAAGGGCATATTGTCTGAGTTGCAGGATGCACGTCAGAAGATAGAGGATTACAAGATAGAAGCACATAATGCCGAGAGAGTGGGTGATTATGGAAAGGTTGCAGAAATACGCTATGGCAAGATGGCGCAGGTGCAGAAGAAAATCGAAGAACTGACCGCCAGGCAGGCTGCGATAAAGGATCCTATAATCACTGAGGCTGTGACTCCGGAGGATATTGCAGAGGTGGTTGCAAAATGGACAGGTATTCCGGTAAACAGGATGCTTGAGAGCGAAAAGGCGAAGCTCCTGAGAATGGAAGACGAACTTCACAAGAGGGTAGTAGGTCAGAATATGGCTATAGAAGCAGTTGCTGATGCTGTGCGACGTTCTCGTGCCGGTCTTCAGAATGAAAAGAGACCTATCGGATCCTTCCTCTTCATGGGTACCACAGGTGTCGGTAAGACAGAGCTCGCAAAAGCGCTTGCAGAGTTCCTCTTCAATGACGAGAACATGATGACCCGAATCGACATGAGCGAGTACCAGGAACGCCATACAGTAAGTCGTCTTGTAGGAGCTCCTCCGGGATATGTCGGATATGACGAGGGTGGTCAGCTGACAGAAGCTGTCCGTCGCAAGCCTTACTCGGTGGTGCTTCTGGATGAGATAGAAAAAGCCCATCCGGATGTGTTCAACACCCTTCTTCAGGTGCTTGATGACGGTCGTCTGACCGACAATAAAGGCCGTACAGTGGACTTTAAGAACACCATTCTGATCATGACCTCGAATGTAGGTGCTGACATTATCCAGGGATATATGGAAAGACTTCCATTGGAGGCAGAGCAGCGCCAGAATATGCTTTCAGAGTGCCGTTCTCAGGTGCTTGAGGTGCTTAAACGCACTGTACGCCCGGAGTTCCTCAACAGAATAGATGAGGTCATAATGTTCGAGCCTCTGTCACAGACAGACATCAGAGAGATCCTCAAGATGCAGATGAACGATCTTAAGGAAAAGCTCGAAGAGAATGGGGTCACAATCGAGTTTACAGAGGAATTTGAGGATTATATGTCCACAAAGGGATATGAACCTGCATATGGAGCACGTCCTATCAAGCGTCTGATGCAGAAGGA
>CANBDZ010000055.1 GCA_947367375.1 uncultured Bacteroidales bacterium
TTTCACGATATATGATACAAGTGATTCAGTCAGTGCTATAAAGGCATGCCTGAAAGAACTTCAGCTCGATGAGAAGGTATATAAACCGAAGGACGTGCTTTCGCGAATATCGATGGCCAAGAACAACCTGGTGACAGCATCGGCGTACAGGCGCAATGCGACGGCGCAGCAGAATGATGCGGCGGCGAAGAAGCCGAGGTTGGTGGATATATATGAACTGTAGGCCCACAAATGCAAGCAGTCAGGAGTCATGGATTTCGATGATATCCTCCTGAATATGAATATATTGCTTCGCGATCATCCCGAGGCACTCGAGTCGATCGGAGGAAGGTTTGACTATATTATGGTCGATGAGTACCAGGACACAAACCTGGCGCAGTACCTCATTCTGAAGAAGCTCGGTCAGAGGCATAACAATATCTGCGTTGTAGGCGACGACTCTCAGTCCATATATGCCTTCCGCGGTGCCAAGATCGAGAACATCCTCAATTTCAAGAAGGACTACCCGAACCACCATATATTCCGACTCGAGCAGAACTACCGCTCGACCAAGGTGATTGTGGACGCGGCCAACTCGCTCATCGCCAGAAACTCGGCCCGCATTCCGAAGGAATGTTACTCTATGGGTGAGCAGGGCGAGAAGATCAAGCTGATCCAGGCATATACAGAACAGGAGGAGGCGATGCTCATCGCATCGTCCATCGTCGCAAAGATAAATTCAAATCGTTCTGAATATCAGGACTTTGCCATTCTTTATAGAACTAATGCCCAGTCGCGTGCCCTTGAGGAGGCTCTCAGAAGACGAAATCTTCCATATATGATATATTCGGGTAATTCGTTCTTCGAACGTGCCGAGGTCAAGGATATGATGGCGTACTTCAAGCTCGTGGTGAATGTGAACGACGACGAATCTTTCAAGAGAATCGTCAACAAGCCGACACGAGGCATCGGAGACACCTCGCTTTCGGCTCTCACTGCAGCGGCAAGCAGGCAGGGCATCTCCCTGTTCAAGGCGGCATATTCTGAAAATCTTGAAGAATTCGGCCTGAAGACGGCAGCCATCCAGAAGATACGCACGTTCTGTGACATGATAGGCAAGATGTGCCTGCGTTCAAACAAGGAGGACGCCTACACAGTGGCTACTGCCATTGCAATGGAGTCAGGCCTGTTGCTGTTCTATAAGAGCGACACAAGCATCGAGGGCCAGTCACGTACTGCCAACGTCGAGGAGCTCCTGAACAGTGTACAGGCATATATAGATGAAAAACGTAATGAGATGTTCGAAGATATGCAGGCGGACGGATCCATAGGCGAGGGTGTTGAACTTACAGCTGAAGATCTGCCGGTAGTGACTCTCGGAGACTATCTTGAGAATGTGTCGCTTCTGAGTGCGGTTGATGTAGATGACGAGGAAAGCGGAGCAAACAGGATCGCTCTTATGACTGTCCATTCTTCAAAGGGTCTTGAGTTCCCTTATGTCTATGTGGTCGGAATGGAAGAGAACATCTTCCCTTCAGGTGGCTGGATGGCTTCTGAGGTAGAGATTGAGGAAGAACGCCGCCTGTTCTATGTTGCCATGACACGTGCAAAGAAGCATCTTTCACTCTCATTTGCACAGACGCGACTTCGTAACGGAAAGACAGAAAGCAATTCTCCAAGCCGATTCGTGAGGGAAATTGACCAGAACTTCATCCTCAATCCGCTTACCAAGGATTACGAAGGAGGCGAAGAGATCAAGAGACAGTCATTCGGAACCTGGAAGAAAGACAATGCCGGAGCAAAGCCATATGGTCAGATGTCTTCAGGTCGCAGCAGCTACGGCCAGTCTTCGCGTCCTGAAATTGTCCGTAGACCGCAGACTCCACAAGGCAGACCTCAGCCATCTGCTCCGGCCAGACCGGTGCAGCCTTCGGCTCCGACCCCTGTCCGCAGGACTCAGACAGTGCCGCCAAGGCCAGGCGCGGCAGATTTCGAACCGACTCCGATTCTTCAGCTCCGTGCAGGGCAACGCATTGAGCATAATAGGTTTGGCTATGGTGTGATCAAGGAAATAACCGGTAATTCGACAGATCTGAAAGCGAATATTCTCTTCGATGACCACGGTGAAAAGATACTGTTATTAAAATATGCAAAAATTCGTGCAATAGATTTGTAAAATTCTTAATAATCCTTATCTTTGCATTGAAGTTTTTCATAGTTTAAGTTTAGGTTAAGTAGCGGGGCCTTCGCAGTGGTTGCGAGAGCCTCGCGAATTTTTTATAGAAATAATCAAACTGTTGCTTATATTTGCCTTTGTATGGAGACAAAGAACGAAACATATATGATTCCTACCTCCGCCAAGGAGGTCAAGGCTCTCGGATGGGACTATATTGATGTCATCATATTCACAGGTGACGCTTTTGTGGACCATCCTTCTTTCGGTACGGCGGTGATTGCCAGATGGCTTCAGAAATATGGCTACAGAGTGGCGGTCGTGCCTCAGCCGAACTGGCGTGATGACCTTCGCGACTTCCGCAAGCTGGGCGCACCGAGACTTTATTTCGGTGTGAATTCCGGTGCGATGGACTCGATGGTGAACCATTATACTGCTGCCAAGCGACTTCGCAGTGACGACGCCTACACTCCTGAAGGCAAGGCTGGACAGAGACCTGACTATGCTGTGACCGTATATACAAAGATCCTCAAGCAGCTCTGGCCGGATGTGCCTGTTGTGATAGGTGGCATCGAGGCCTCCCTCCGACGAGTGACGCATTATGACTACTGGAAGGATGAGCTTATGCCGTCAATCCTTGTTTCCAGCGGCGCTGACTGGCTCTGTTACGGAATGGGCGAGAGGCCGATGCTCGAGCTTACCCGTGCTATCGAAGCTGGAAGAAACATTTCAGACATCAGAAAGATCCCTCAGCTGGGATTCTATATGGATGGCAGATGCAAAGTAGCAGACGCCGTGGTGCTGAATTCATTTGAAAGATGCTGCAAGGATAAGATAGCCTTTGCGGAGAACTTCCATATCATCGAGACTTATGCCAACATGATGCATCCACCTGTCCTGGTGGAGCCTGTCGGAAACGGATATGTACAGATAAACCCTACTTATCCACCTGCTACTCAGCAGGAAATGGACTCGTTCTGGGATCTTCCGTTCACAAAGCAGCCTCATCCACGCTACAAGGGAAAGCATATCCCTGCCTTTGAGATGATCAAGTTCTCGATCAACACTCACAGAGGATGTTTCGGAGGATGTAACTTCTGTACCATCGCCGCCCATCAGGGTAAATTCATCCAGTCACGCAGCGAGGAGTCTATCCTTTCAGAGATCAGAGGCCTGAACAGCCTGCCAGGCTTTGCCGGCAACATCTCTGACGTGGGAGCGCCGACTGCCAATATGTACGGAATGCAGGGCAAGGACCGCAGCCTGTGCGAGAAGTGCCGCCGTAAATCCTGCCTGTTCCCGTCTCCGTGCAAGAACATGGACCGTTCGCACGAGCGTCTCCTCAAATTATATGAGCGCATAGCGAAGACAAAGGGCATCCGCCACGCATATATTGGAAGCGGCATCAGGTACGACCTCTTCCTCGATGAGAAGGGCTTTGTGGACGAGACGTCATATCCTTATCTCAAGGAACTCATCCTCGAGCACACTTCAGGACGTCTGAAAGTGGCTCCGGAACACACTGATGATGCTGTTCTGAAGCTTATGGCCAAGCCTTCGTTCAAGCTTTTCGAGAGATTGCGCAAGGAGTTTGACTCTATCGTACGTTCGAGCGGAAAGAAGTGTGAACTTGTGCCTTATTTCATCTCCGGTCACCCTGGCTGCGGCATGAGGGAGATGCAGCGTTTGGCACGAAATCCTGCTCTGAAGGGCATCTGGATGGATCAGGTGCAGGACTTCACTCCGACTCCAATGACTACGTCTTCGGTGATGTTCTACACGGGTCTTGACCCTAAAAATCTGCAGAAGATATTCGTGGAAAGGGACATAGAGCGCAAGAAAGAACAGAAATCATTCTTCTTTAACAGGAAGTAAGGGGATTTTTTTCATAAAAAATTATTTCCGATGTTGCTCAATTCAAAAAAATGTCCTACACTTGCACCGGATTTAAAAATGACAGAATAAGAAAATAACATAAGACATGGCTACAACAGTTAAAAGAAGAGCGGTGGTAAGTTTTGAGAATATGTCAGACGAACTGGCAGCCGCATTTGCAGAGAAGTACCCTAAGGGATATAGCGATTATTTTCCGGATCTTGTAAAGTACGACAAGCCGGACGGAACTAACTTCTATGCAGTTACAGTGGAGATTCCTGATGCCATTTATCTTGTAAAGATCAAGGTCAAGACTGACGACGCTGAGGATCTTGAGCGTTGGCTTGACGGCGAGGATGGTGACGATGCAGACGGAAACGATGGCGACAGCCTTCCAGATGACAACATCTCACAGTACTCAAACGGTGAGGACGATCCAGCTGACGGAGAATAACATTACGACAAAAACCATATTCAAAAGGGGATGGCATCACGCCGTCCCTTTTTTCTGCCATGCCGAAATGTCTTTTCCCGTCATGTCGAGATCTCTTTTTATGTCATGTCGAGCTTGACGAGACATCTCTTATCTAATTATTTACTATCTTTGCAAGGTTATGGCTTCAAGATTCTTCATCAAGGACATACTTTCACCCCTCAGACGTCTCTTCAAGAAGATGTCCGAGCGTGACGTGATGATAATCCTGTCGCTTTTCGTCGGAATCTGCTGCGGCCTCGCTGCGGTTCTCCTGAAGTCGGCAATCGAGTTTGTCCACCATTCGCTGACCTCGTGGTTCGATGGAGTCGAGTACAGTTTCCTCTACCTCATCTATCCGGGTATAGGTATGCTCGTGGCCATGCTGTTTGTCCGTTATGTGGTGAAGGACAACATCGGCCATGGTGTCACAAAAGTGCTTGTGGCAGTGTCCAAGAACGAATCCAAGATCAAGAGACATAATATGTGGTCCTCAATGGTGGCATCTTCAGTGACCATCGGATTCGGAGGATCGGTCGGAGCCGAGGCGCCTATCGTCTACACAGGTGCGGCGATCGGATCGAATGTCGCAAGATATATGGGACTGTCATATAAGAATATGACCATCCTCCTTGGCTGCGGCGCAGCCGGTGCGGTTGCCGGTATATTCAAGGCTCCTCTTGCGGGTGTCCTCTTCACCCTCGAGATCCTGCTCTTCAACATATCGATGAGCTCCATCCTGCCGCTGCTTCTTTCGACCATTTCAGCGACGGTAGTCGCATATATATTCTTCGGCGACCAGCCAGCTTTCCAGTGTACCATCTCGCCGTTCGCGATGCACAATATCCCTTACTATCTGCTTCTGGGACTTTTCTCAGCGGCTTGTTCGGTGTATTTCACGCGTATGACGCTGTGGCTGGAGGACAGGATCAAGAGCATTCAGAGACCGTATGTAAGATGGGCGATTTCGGCATCCTGCCTTGGCCTTCTCATCTTCCTTTTCCCGCCTCTCTTCGGTGAGGGATATGACTGTCTTCACGAACTTTTGAACGGCGGTACCATCGATCTTGAAGGACAGACTGTGCTTGCATTTCTAATGCGAAAGGCCTGGCTTGTGCCTGTGTTCTTTATGCTTGTACTCCTTCTGAAGGTGTTCTCCATGTCGCTGACAAATGCCGGCGGCGGAGTCGGAGGAACCTTCGGTCCTACACTCTTCATCGGCGCGATTGCAGGTTTTGTGCTTTCAAGATCCATTAATCTTATTGCAGGACCGGGCTATGTTCCTGAGCAGAATTTCGTGCTTGTGGGAATGGCCGGACTGATGGCAGGTGTGATGCAGGCGCCGATGACGGCGATCTTCCTTATTGCAGACATGACAGGAGGTTACGAACTCCTTATTCCGCTCATCCTGACCTCTACAGTATCTTACGCTGTGACACGTGCGATCGAGCCTTACTCCATCTATACAAAACGTATCGCCAAGAAAGGTGAACTCCTCACACACGACAGCGACCAGGCTGTGCTTACACTCCTTAAGACAGGCGAACTTGTAGAGTCGGACTTCTCTACAGTCAAGATTGACGCCACCCTGGGAGAACTGGTGCAGGTCGTGTCGGAGTCAAAGAGAAATATATTCCCGGTTGTGGATTCCCGCAACCATTTCCAGGGCTTTGTGTCACTCGAGGACATACGAAGGGATATGTTCAAATACGAACAGTACGACACCCTTCACGTCTACAATTTCATGCGTTCGGCTCCGGCCTATGTCTATGTCGATGAAAAGATGGACAGCGTAATGATCAAGTTCGAACAGACTGAGGCCTGGAATCTGCCTGTAATCGAGCAGGACAGAACATATGTCGGCTTTGTCTCAAAGTCAAAGATCTTCTCAGCATACCGCGAGCAGCTCCGACAGGTGTCGCATGATTAATGGTAAAATATGAAACAGATATATATTAAGAATATTGCCCATCGCGTCGATGTACGTGAGTGGCAGGTCGAGAATTGCATAAACCTCTTCACCGAGGGTGCAACCATCCCATTCATCAGCAGATATAGAAAGGAACGTACCGGAGGTCTTGACGAGGTCGCTGTGGCTGAGATCAAGCACTGGAACGACGTCTTTGCTGAGATGGAGAAGAGAAAGGAAACTATCCTTGAGACCATTTCGCAGGCAGGTGCGCTGACTGCTGACCTACGAAAGAAGATCGAGGACTGCGTGGAGACAAGGGAACTTGAAGACCTCTATCTGCCATATCGTCCTAAGAGACGTACCAGGGCAGTTGTCGCTAAGGAAGCCGGACTTGAACCGCTTGCCGACAAGATGTACAATGTCTCTCTTGTAGACCCGGTTCCCGAGGCTAAGAAGTTCGTTGGAGACAAGGTAGCTTCAGTTGATGAGGCCCTTGCAGGTGCGCGCGACATCATCGCGGAAAGACTCAGCGAGACAGCTTCCGTACGCGAAACCCTCAGACAGATCTTCAAGACCCGCAGGATTGTGACCAAAGCTACAAAGAAGGCGACAGGTCCTGATGCGATGAAGTACAAATCGTATTTCGACTACTCAGAGTCCCTCGACCGCATCGCTCCTCACAGACTTCTTGCAATCCTTCGTGCGGAAGAGGAGGGAATCCTCAGTCTTAAGATCGATGCGGATGCAGAGAAATGTGGAAAGAAACTCTACTACGACTTCTGTCAGGAACGCCGCTATCCGGCACAGCCTCTGGCAGAGCAGATGCATATGGCCTTTGACGACGCCTACAAGCGCCTCCTGGAGCCTTCGATCTCCAACGAGGTGATGAAAGAAGCAAAGGAAAAGGCTGATATTGAATCAATAAGGATATTCGGAGAGAACCTCCGCCAGCTGCTTCTCGCAGCTCCGGTCGGTCAGAAACGAGTACTCGCGATCGACCCTGGATTCAGAACAGGATGTAAGGTGGTATGCCTCGACAGCCAGGGCAATCTGGTGCATAACGAAGCCATATTCCCGCACCCGCCGGCAAACGAGAAGATCAAGGCCATCCAGGCAGTGTCTGAGATGGTAAAGAAATATAAGATCGAAGTGATAGCAATCGGAAACGGCACAGCAGGCCGCGAGACAGAAGAGTTCATCAAGAGGGTGCCTCTCCCGACAGGAGTGCGCGTCTTCTCAGTGAGCGAAGACGGAGCCTCGATCTACTCGGCATCAGAAGTGGCTCGTGAGGAGTTCCCTGATTACGACGTAACAGTCAGAGGAGCAGTCTCAATCGGCCGCCGCCTTATGGACCCGCTTGCCGAACTTGTAAAGATCGACCCTAAGTCACTCGGAGTAGGGCAGTATCAACACGATGTGGATCAGACCCTCCTGAGAGAAACCCTCGACAACACAGTCGTAAGCTGCGTAAACAATGTCGGAGTGAACCTCAATACAGCCAGCAGCTACCTTCTGAGCTATGTTTCCGGCATCGGTCCAGCCCTCGCAGACAACATCGTAGAGTATCGCTCAGAGAACGGACCATATGCTTCCAGAAAGGATCTTCTGAAGGTTAAACGTCTGGGTGCCAAGGCTTTCGAGCAGTGTGCGGGCTTCCTCCGCATTCACGGAGCAAAGAATCCGCTTGACAACTCTGCAGTACATCCTGAAGCTTATCACATTGTCGACAAGATGGCCCGCGACCTTGGAGTTACAGCCAAGGAACTTGTAGGAAATTCAGACCTCTGCTCACGCATCGAGCCTGCAAAATATGTTGACGGCGACTTCGGTCTTCCGACCATCACTGACATCATCCAGGAGCTCCGCAAACCAGGCCGTGACCCACGCGAATCAGCCCAGGAATTCGAGTTCGCACACGACATCAGGACCATTGAAGATGTGAAGACAGGAATGGAGCTTCCAGGCATCGTGACCAACATCACAGCCTTCGGCGCTTTCGTTGACATAGGAATCAAGCAGAACGGCCTCATCCACGCAAGCCAGATGGGCGTCAAAGGAATGGCAGACCCATCCAAAATCCTGAAACTCCGCCAGCAGATCAAAGTCCAGGTAACATCAGTAGACCTTGACCGCCTCCGCATTGGATTACGCCTCCTAAAATAAAATACGGGACAACGTGTAGACGACATGCCACCCCCGGCTAGGGGGTGCCCGACCGAAGGTGGGGCGGGGGTCGTCGGAACGTTGTCCCGTATTTTATTCTATTCTCAACCCGTCGTAGGCTGGAAGGATACCTTCCGGAAGGTCTGCTGCCAGGCTCTCGTAGCGTGGGAGCTGGTGGGACAGGTGGGTGATCCACGAGTGTTTTGCTCCGACTTTCTGGGCTACCTCCACAGCTTCTTCGAGGGAGTAGTGGGAGATGTGCTTGCCGTATCTTACGCAGTTTATGATGAAGTGGTCCAGGCCTTTGAGCTTCTCGAATTCCTCTTCTGCTATGTGATTCATGTCAGTACAATAGGCTATGTTGCCGAAACGGTAGCCAAGTACCGGAAGCTTGTAGTGTCTTCCTCTGATAGGGATCACCTCGACTTTACCGTCGATCATAAACGGCTTCTCATCGATGAGATGAATGTGCCACTCAGGTGCTCCAGGGTACTTTTTCTCCTCAAAGGCATAAGAATACTCCTTCCTCAGAGAATCCTCCACATACTTCTCGCAGTAGATCTCCGTCGCCTTCTTCTCCAGGTAATTGAAAGCCCTGATGTCATCAAGACCTCCCGTGTGATCCTTGTGGTTGTGAGTCAGCAGGATAGCATCCAGATGCGCCACACCTTCGCGCAGCATCTGCTGCCTGAAGTCCGGTCCCGCATCCACAAGAATGCTCATGCCCTCATACTCCACAAGCACACTGGCCCTGAGCCTCTTGTCGCGAGGATCCTCAGAACGGCACACATCACAAGTACATCCTATCATAGGGACTCCCTGTGACGTGCCAGTACCTAAAAAAGTCAGCTTTGCCTTACTCATTTATATTGTCACTTCAGAAATTTTACCAATCAGTCCGGCATCAAACGGCCTCTCCACACGGATATAATTCTCAGTGTAGCCGGCCATCATGCCGTTCTTCTCAGTACTTTCAAACAGTACTTTTTCTTTCAAACCCTTATGCGATGCCACAAACTCATCATGCAGTGTCGCGCAAAGCTCCTCAAGTCTCTGAACCCTTAGAGTCTTCACCGAATCCTGCACCTGATCCTTGCGGGCAGCGGCAGGAGTGCCGGCGCGGCGCGAATAAGGGAATATATGTATGAACGCCGGCTTGATGACATCGCGGAGGAAGGTGTATGTCTCCTCAAACAGCTCGTCAGTCTCACCCGGGAAACCCACGATCACATCGATTCCGAAGAATACGCGAGGACCGTCAGGTCGTTCCATCTTTGTGCGTATATATTCAATCTTGTGAGCGAACGCAGCTGTGTCATAGCGTCTTCCCATCTCCTTGAGAATAGTGTCGCATCCGCTCTGAAGCGGAATGTGGAAATGCGGCAGGAATTTGCTGCCTGATGCGATCCAGTCCACCATTTCTTCAGTCAGGAGATTTGGCTCGATAGAAGATATACGATAACGCTCGATGCCCTCCACCTCATTCAGAGCCTTGATCAGGTCGAAGAAGTTTTCGCCTGTAGAACGACCGAAGTCTCCGGTGTTCACACCTGTAAGTACCACCTCGATTATGCCTTCAGCTGCAATCTCCTTTGCCTGACTTACGATTTCAGCTATAGAGATGTTTCTGCTCTCGCCGCGTGCGTAAGGCACTGTGCAATAGTGACATTTGTAGTCGCAGCCATCCTGAACCTTCAGGAACGATCTTGTTCTTTCGCCTGATGAATATGCAGGGAAGAATGTACCGGCAGTGTAAGCGCAGCTTTCACAGCCGTTCAATATATCCTTGATAGTCGGAACGACGAGACTTTTCTCATTCGCTCCGAACACGCACTTAACTCCTTCGATCGCCTCGATCTCTGCCTTCTTCAGCTGTGCATAACAACCTGTCACGAAGATAGGGGAGTCCGGGTTCTGTCTGTGAAGCTTCCTTATTATATTACGGCATTTCTTGTCCGAGTGCTCTGTCACTGTGCAGGTGTTCACAAGGAATGCATCAGCACCCTTGCTCCACGGAACAGCCTCAAATCCATCCTTCAGAAGGACTCTTTCATAAGTGGATGTCTCCGCGTAGTTCAGCTTGCAGCCCAAAGTTATGAATCCTATGGTCTTTCCCATATCTTATTATCTTGTGTGATAGAGTGTTACTCTTGACCACTGGGTGACTCCTTCTACTGGAGGTCTCTTCTTTGACACTCTGACTGAGAATCTTACGAGCTGAGGATATGACTTTTCGATGGACTTCATGATGCGTCCGGCTACATTTTCCAGAAGCTCTGACGGGATGGACATCTCGTATGCGACGATTTCATAGATGTCTGCATAGTTGAGAGTGTCGTTGAGGTTGTCGCTTTCAGCCGCTGCCGAAAGGTCGAGTTCACCCTCGAAATCCACTACAAACTGATTGCCTCTCACTTTCTCCTGCTCAAGGCAGCCGTGATAGGCCTTGAACTCCATTCCTTCGAGTTCGATCTTTCCTATATTGTTCATATGTATTCTTCTTGTTATGCGAGAATCAGGAAGACACATGGTCTTTTGCCGATCACGAGGCCTTCCTTCTTCCATTCTGAAACCTTCTTTGTCATGATGTATGCGTCAGGCATTGTGATGTTTGCTGCCACGCACACTTTGGTCGATGCACTGCATACAGAGAGTATGTCTGCGAACAGAGAATCGTTTCTGTAAGGAGTTTCGATGAGGATCTGAGTCTGCTTCAGCTGTCCTGACACCTTTTCCAGAGTGCGGAGCCTGCTTTTGCGCTCGTCGCTCTTGGCAGGGATATATCCGCAGAAAGCGAATGACTGACCGTTCAGACCTGATGCCATAAGAGCAAGCATCAGCGACGACGGACCTACTGCCGGTACTACCTGGATGCCGTTTCTATGTGCCAGAGCTACGAGCTGTGCACCTGGATCTGCTACAGCAGGGAGTCCTGCTTCAGAGATAAGCGCAACGTCGTTGCCGTTGTCGAAGAGTCTGATATATCCCTCGATTACTGCCTGGTCTGTGTGTTCGTTCAGTTCGTGGAACTCCAGCTCGCCGATCCTTCCTTTCAGGCCTGCCTTAGAGAGGTAGCGGCGTGCAGTCCTTATTTCCTCAACTACAAATGTCTTGAATCCTTCCAATGATCTCAAAACCGGGCCTGGAATAACCTCAGCAGGGTCATTTTCGCCAAGCGGTGATGGTATCAAGTAAAGTTTGCCTTTATTTTCCGTCATCTTTATCCTGTTTGTGATAATCGTCTCGTGTGATAGTCAACACAACCTTTTCTGTGTTCAGAGCGTTCTGCTCATTCTCTTCTTTTGCAGCTTTCCTCTTTTCTCTTGATGAGAACAGATCTTTAATGGCTTTCTTTAAGCTGTTGAATTCGGTCTGGTATGTCATACCGATTCCATTCCTCTGGGTGTTGTCAAGATAGTTTGAGTATATGTCAGCTGAGTGTGAGAACAGGTCAAAGCGCATTGTGCCTGATCTGTTGACCTTGATTTCTACATCTACGTCACCCACAACATCATTTTGTGTGCCTCCAATGGTTGTCTGTTTGTTTCCGATGTTGCCGTTTACAATCACTCTGTTGTTGAACAGCTGTGTTGACACAGCGACGTCGAATAAGTCTGTTCCTTGCTCAGTAGGCTGGTAATTAAGACCAAGGTCGAGAGGAATATCCAGTTTGTGCAGGATGTTGTTCAACTGGTTTGCCATGGCCTCTGACACGTTTGAGTAGAGCATCGATGAGTTGTTTACGATGCCAGACTGCTCGTCAGGGAGGAAACTGTTGGTAAGGAGGAGTGAAAGCATCTGCCTCTGTCTCTTGTCTTCTGTACTTATGGCGCTCTCGACTCTTGACTGCATTATCGGGTTGAGGTCAGGAACTTCTATAGAGAAATCTATTTCAGGATTGCTCAGCTTTCCTGTGATCTGTATTCCGCAATGTACATCTCGTCTGTTCTCCACAGAATTCAAGTCAGAGAGAAGGGTCGACAGGCTGGCCTTGCACTTGTAGATTGCATTAAGGTCAAGGCTACTCTGCATTATATCTCCGTTGAAATGGATGTTGCTGCCGTTCTCGATCTCGAAGGTCTTGCTGACGATTCCCAGGGCAGAGAAGTCATACTGTCCGCCTGATAGAGTGTAATCACCGTTTATTGTGAAAAGGTTGTCACCTATTTCGAGGTCTATGATTCCGTTTCCTGTAGCTGACACCATGTTGCTTCCAGATTCGTCGAGTTCCACAAAGACTGTCACATCAGGTGAGGCGCTTACTCTTACATTGATCTTCAAATCATTCTTAAGATCCTCCTTCATCTGTCTCTCAGCCCTCATGAGTTCGTAAGGGTCGATTATAACCTCCTTCTCAGGCTCCTTGAATCGCAGGAGATCGGTTGTGGCTGTAGCCGTGGTCGGATTCGCCATAGGTATATGAAGAGCTCCGGTCTTGGACGTAACTGCATCTACTGACAGACGAAGTGAGTTCATAGGGCCGGTTATGGATATGTTTCCTGTAGCGAAGACGTTTCCATATATTCCTTCATTTCCCTCTTTCGGGATGTCGAGCGCCTCTATTGAATTGACCTTGAGTCTTGTGTCGAAGGCCATGTTCTGGAAACGGTCCCAGTTTATGCTTCCGGACAGTGTTCCTGTGCCGTCGTGGTCATCCCTGAGGCTGATGTCGTCGAAATACACACCGGTGTTGTCGATATGGAACTCTCCGTCAGCATAGTATGGAACATTAGTGAATGCCACCCTCAGACATGCCTCGTCCAATCTGGTCTCATCACTTACAATGTCAAGCGAGTTAAGAGGGCCTTCTGCTCGTATTTTACCGGATGCATATCCGCTCATTTCACTGAATACATCCTTCAGGAACGGCTCTGCATGCTTGAGCTGGAGTCTGTTGAGATCGATTTCAGCATTCAGGTATTTGCTGGATGGAGAAATACGAGCTTTGACACCGAGATTCTGCATTCCGTCCAGGCTGTTGCTTACAGCTACATCGTGGCTCATAAGGTCCTTGTTCCAATTGCTTCTGATGGCAAGGGCTCCCAATGGCTCACCTGCAAGGTAAGTTGAGTCGCAGACCAGGTCAACTGCTATTTCATTTGACTCGAGTGGAGAAATCAGCTGTACGTCACCTGTGATCTTTCCTTTGATTCCTATGTCGTATTTCAGAATCTTCTGCATAAGGGCCAAATCGAATCCTTCAAGTCCGACAGAGAGCGTGTCTCTGTTTTCAGAGATAGTTCCGTTTGCCCATATCTTTTGTTTTCCGCTGATTATTTCAAATGACTCAATGCCTATAACGTCATCATCTATCACAAGGGATGATTGAGGAATATACCATTCCATTCCGTCAATGAATATTGCAGAAGGCATGATGTCTACCTTTGTGTCGATTCTTCCTTCATTCCTCTCAAGCTTTCCATTGAGGATGATATTTCCTCGATTTTCGGAACTTCCTCCATACGCGACTCCAATACTGAGACTGTCTTTCTGTGCAGCTGCAGAGAGACTGTTGTCATTTGCCACCATTGTAGCAAGTTCAATCTCTCCGATGTTGATGTCAGCCCTGAGAGTGCTGTCAACATTAGTGATGACTGCGTCAAGTTCCTTTGCGTAGTTATCACCCATGGCTATACGTCCTGACAGGAGGGAAGCGTCAAATATGCCGTTTTCATCGATCTTTACATTCAGCGAGGTGTTCTCGTGAATGAACATTCCCGGTGCAACAAAGGCTATGATGTCGGATGTGTTATGCGT
>CANBDZ010000056.1 GCA_947367375.1 uncultured Bacteroidales bacterium
ATGATGATAACTTGGGAGAATATTGGTATAAAAAATTATGATATAAGTATTCCAAAATACATAAATATTCCTATTATGTTGGGTTTAAACTATGGATGCAACATTAAAGATAATGTGAAAATTGCAATGCAAACCTGTGTTCCTGTAAGTTTAAGACCCAAATGATAATATAAATAAACAGGTATCAGATTTATCAGATACATTCCGTAACTTGCTTTGGAGACAGGTAGAAGCACCTTCTCATAGAATTTTCCTGATGAAGTTATCTTTCTGAATATCAGTATCCAAGCAAGAGTCATAAGTGCGACTCCTATCGTGTCGTTGCACCAAGTAGTCTCCCACCAGACAGCCTTCTCCACAAGTCCTCCGACAGGGAAAACTCCTTCTGCACTTTCGTAGACTCTGCGAAGGAAGCCTCCGAAGACCACAGCAAAACCAGCCAGATATGACGGGATCGCGATTGCCAGAGTCTTGCCCCACGACAGCTCTCCTACGAACTTACGCAGATACAGACCGAGGAAAAGATAGCCGATGAATCCGCTGATATAATAGAAGACACCATAGCCGTTCCAGCTTGTCTCACCCCAAAGCGGATATATGGCCTGACGTGGGAGGCCCGAAGGACCGTAGGTGAACACAAGTGTATCTCCAACCCAGTCCCTGATCAGAGGAATGAACAGAGTGAACACCCATATCGCCAGATACACCTGAAGTTCACGTTTTCCGACCTTCTCAGCCCATGGCGAAAGAAGCGGCATAAGCATATATACGCCTATGAGCATATATACGAACCAGAGATGTCCGGCAGCATAGTTGAAATTGAACACAAGGTTGCGCAAATTCTCCACAGGCTCACCCCATACCAAGGCATATACTAGACTCCACACCAGGAAAGGAATCAGGATCCTGACGCTTCTGCGGCGTACGAACTCGCCGGCCGAGTAGTGGATAGGGAACTGAAGATAGCTTGATGCGACGATGAAGAGCGGCACGCAGGCACGCACGAACGAATCAAAGAATGAAGACCAGAATGCGTCCGACTTTGTAAGAATCAGCGAGCCATCTCCTCCAAGGTAAAACGGCTCTGTACTGTGCACCAAAAGCACCATAAAACAAGCGGCGACTCTCATCCAGTCGATCCACACCTCTCTTTTTCTTTCCGTCTGTAATGTTGTGGTTTTCATAGTGTTATTGTTAATTGTGTTCTTTCAGTATGTAAGTTGTTCCGTTAACTGTTATAGTCTCGTCGTTGCAGATGTCCGAGGCAACGGATGTCTCAGAGTCATTGATGTAGCATACAATTCTGCCATAAGTACTTCCCGAAGAATTGCTCCAGGTTCCGTTAATTTTCTTATCGGCATCGTAATACCTGACCCCTATTGCTGTCGTCTTGAATGATGCGGAAACGTTTAAGGCCTTGCCGTAGGATTCAAAATAATCCAGGATCGCAACCCTGCCAGGCGCCTCTTCCATCTTGTCGTTTGCATTTATGTTTATGTTGGCTTCGTAATAAACAGTCTCAAGAGGACCGTCATTTGGAACTGGAACGTCAAATATGGATTTATATGTGCCAGTAGGGAAGTAGGTGTTGCTGAAATGAGGATCGTACATATATGACTCTATGCCGCTTTCTGCATAGAAGGCGACATTTTTGCCTGCGTCTGCTCCGAGAATATTGTAACCTTCTTGCGAGTAGTGTACACCGTCACTCATAAGTCCGTCATATGGGAAACTTGCAGCAAGAGTAGAGGCCATCACGAACTCCTTGTACTCTTGAGGTAGTTCGGTCTGAGCCTGAAGAACTCTATCCAAAGAAGAATCGACCGGATTCCTCTTGCCGATACGGATAATCATACAGTTTGTTACTCCGGTCCTGTCTATCATTTCCTTGGTTATGGCAATGAGGTTCGACTTGTACTGCTGTACAGAAAGTGCCGAGTCGCTCTCTCCCTGAAGCCAGACCATATAGTTATTTCGGATTGTGTATCCATTAGATGTAAGCCATTCTTCTGCAGTAAGTTGACGACTTATGGCGTCCTCCAAAGGCTTTCCGCCAGGCATCCAGAACCAGGTGTCAGTAGAACCTCTCGAGCACGAAACTCCTACAACCGGAACTCCGGTCTGCTCATAGTAGGCATTGGTGAATGCCGAGACTAACGTTCCTGCTCTTCTTGTACCTGAAACGCCGCTGTCAAGGTTGTCTTCATTAAGGCCGAAAGGCTCGCACATAGGTAACAATCCGCTAGGATTGGATATGGCTTTGTACTCATATCCCCAACCTTCAGGCACTGCCGGTGCAAGAGAAGCATCTCCGCCAAAGCCCGACATGTTTGATTGGCCCATGAATATAATCAGGTCCACTACGCGTGCCTCTTCCTCGTAAGGCAGGCAGTCGATGACTGCTGTGGAGCCGTCGTTTCCGGCGAGGATGGTGGCGCGGTCGGTGAGGAAGTAGGTGTTGGTTATCATGTTCTGGTTCGGCATGTCAGGGTAGGTGCTGTAGAATTTGCACGAGCCCCAGACGTTTCCGTTGAAGATGACACCTTTGCAGTTTACCAGTCTGATGCTTCCGTAGAAGATCTGGCAACCCTCAAAGACCCAGCCGTTTACGCAGTCGTTGATCTTGATTGCATTGCTGTGATTGTGGTTGAATGTGCAGGCGTTGCAGCCTCCGTGCGCAGGGTTGGAACCGTTGTTTTCCATCTGGAATCCGGTGTAGTTGGAATTCCACTGGCAACTGGTGTACGCATTGTTTCCTCCACAGTTTATAGTACCGATGCAGTTTTCGCCCCAAACACAATTCAGCACCTGGCAGTACTCGCAGCGGTAGTCGAAATAGTTGCCGCAATAGTTATAGTAGAAACGGCAGTTGGTCATCTGCAGTTGCTTGAAGAACTTTCCTTCGCTAACATCTCCGTACGATGACATAGTTTTGCTGTAGAGTCCCTGCTTGCTCCATCCGATAAAATCCACGTTCTCAATGTTCACGCTCCTGCAACTTACCAGCGACATTCCGATCTGCTTGCCCTCAGCAGTAGGCCTTGCAGTAAGTCCGCCGTCCAAGGTAATGTGCGAAACCAGCACATTGTCGGCGTTGTGGATCTTCATCAGGATGGTAGGTGAGGTTTCGCTTGAGGCCTTGAAGACGGTTTTCGTGTTGCCGACGATGGACACATCGGACGGGACCTCTATTGTTGACGAAAATATATACGTACCGTCATTGAAGCGTATCGTCTTGTTCGACGTCGAAGCCTCTGCCAGCATCAGTGCCATCTTTTCCTTGTCGACGTCGCCCGGAATAATGCCATATGCTGACGCATATATAACCTCGGCGGCCTCAAGGTGCCGTGCGAGAGCAATCACACTGCCGTCCGTAAGTGTCAGATATACAAACGATTCGTCATATCTGACTTCCTTGAATATAGATTCGGCTCCGCCTTCCTCATTGAGTTTGTCAAACGGTCTCCAACTGTTGCCGTTGTCATAGGAAATATACCATATTCCTTCGACAATCCTGAAGAGCGGACATATATATCCGTCCTCACTGCCCTGCACGACAGCCGGAATCTTTTCACCGTCTTCGTCCGTAATCCACTCGCCGTCGCTCGTCCAATAGTATTGTCCGTCACTTGCCTTCATGATGCCGACCTTCGGCGCAGCAGCATCCTGACCGTCACTGCCGTGATAGATAGTGATAGTGCCACCCTTGGCAAAGGTCATAGAATAGCCGACCTCCACGCCGTCCTCCATTATCTTGGTGATGTCGGTGACGTAGTCATTCGCCTGCACGGCTTCCAGTACGGCCTGTAGCGCTGATATGTTGCTGTTCAGCCTGCCGCAAAGCGCCTCCAGCTTCTCAATCCTCTCCTCGTGCTCGTTAAGCTTGTCCCAGATAGGGGTGTGGTCATACTCCTGACAAGCGGCTGCCATCGCAGCTGCGGCCATAATATATATAAATATCTTCTTCATATTCTTATTTGTTCTCATATCCTTCCATTCCTTTGATATTCTCTTTTTCCAGGACAGGCGGGAGGCCCATATGGAGGACGCGGTGGATGTTGTCAGCTGACCTTCGTGCGAAGATCTTGTGTGCCTTTTCGTTGAAATGGTTGTTGGAAGTGCTTGATATATAGGAATCTCTGCAGTCGTCGTACTCTGATGACGGCTCTTCGATCCACCAGTTTTCAGTAGTTGTACCCGGATAAGGGATGAGGCTTGGTGCCTTTGTCACTATGTAGCAGTTGTCGTTTTCTGCGCAGAAGTCGGTCTGGGCTTTAATCACGTTCAAGACGGCAGTCGATCCCCAGTAGCCGACCCTGAGTATGAAGAAATGGGTAAATCCCAGAGACTGAAGGTGTGACCAGAGTGCCTGAAGCTTGAGTTTGTACTGTATGTAACTGCTGCCGTCGCTTTCTCCCTGCAGCCACACAAAGCATTTGTTTGCAATGTTCTTGTCAGGTTCCATTTCAGCATAGTCCCTGAGCATTGCAAGGTACTTTGCATCAAATGCGTCGCCGCCTCCGGAGAGGTCTTCGACTTTCAATGTGCCATTTGAGGCTGAGTTTGCTGTGTTGTACTCTGTGATAAGCCTGTTGTACTCTTCCACTGCATCCTCTGTGAAGTAATGGACTATCTTGCATGCGCCCTTGGCCATGTGGGCGTAGATGCACTTGTTGCCAAGTTGAGAGTAGTACTTCGCAAAATATGGAGCCATGGTAGCGGAAGGGTAGTGGCTGTACTCACTCTGGCTGCCGAATCCCTTCACTTCGTCCCTTGAAGCAGGGACGAAATAGGTGTTTGCGGAGTAGTTAGAGAGTTTGGATTTGCCGGTGGCGGCGTCGAGGTAGGACGGTCCGTAGGCCGTTGCGGGGTCGATATAGTGCCAGTCGCCCGCAGGGTGCTGGGCATATACGAACTTGCCGCGGGCTTCGCCCTTCAGGATAGGGGCATATTTATATTCATATGCATATTCTGCCAATATATCCTCTTGCGGAGCGAGGTGGGCAGCTCCCATCATATTGCTTTGTCCTGCGAATACGAACAGGTCCACGTCCGATCCTTCGTTGCGGTCAGGTACGACCTCGTCGAACTGGATCATATTGCATATCTGTCTGTACACGTACTTGGCTATGAGTTCCATTCCCTTATCATCCGGGTGAGTCACATCTCCCATCAGGCCGTACTTCTTGTCGATGTTGCCGAGGTTGATGCCGCATTTGCGCATGTCGATGAAGTGGGTGCCGAAGTAGTCGCTGATATCTTTGACGATGCAGACATAGCTGTCCAGCATCTGTTTATATGAGTCATTGATGTTGCTGTAGTTCGGGCCCAAGCATACGATCTGTGCGTAAGGATAGTAATGCTGTAGCCTCATTATCATGGCTTTATAGGCATCGGCAAAACTTTCCAGCACGGTTGTCTCAAGGTCCAGAGTGTGGAGGACGTTCTTGTCGAATGTGCCTGATGGAACGTCATAGTAGATGTCGTTTGCTCCTCCGTAGACAAGGATGATGTCCGGGGTTCCGTTGTCGTCAAGGGTCTGGATGCGGGTGATGCCCGACATGCATCTGTCAGGACCTCTGCTGCCTGTGTTGGATGCGTCTTTGTTTGAGATCCAGCTGCCTGACCAGCTGTTGTTGATGCCCAATTCGGCATCCATATAGTAAATCAGTCTGCCCCACCAGGTCTGCTCGGCTGTCTGAACGTTGAATTTCGGGTAAAATGATGAGTTACCTTCTGGGATAGAACCGCTGAATGTGGAGATGGAGTCTCCTAAAATGGATATGATCCTGCCCTTGAACTGAGATGACGGCTCGATGGACGGGTCATATGCAGGAATCATTATCGTGGTGCCGTCTGTCAGGCAGAAGAAATAGTAGTCTCCATCTCTGACAACTGTCTCGAAGATGGCATCGCTTTCGTCTTTGTCGTCAGATACCTTGCAGAACTCTCTCCAGGAGTTGCCGTTGTCGTAGGAAATGTACCAGATGCCGTCTGCAATCCTGAACTGAGGTGTAGTGTATCTGCCGTCAGGATCCTGTGCCACTACCGCTATCATTTCGCCCTCTTCGTCAGTGAGCCACTCATCATCAGCGGTCCAGTAATATTCTCCGTCGCTTGCCTTCTTCATCCCGATCTTAGGGCTGCTTGCGTCCGTGCCGTGGTAGATGGAAACAGTTCCGCCTTTGGCGAAAGTGATGCTGTAGCCGATCTCGATGCCGTTTTCTGTGATTCTTGTCACATCTGTGATATAATCGCTTTCCTGCATGGCCTTGAGAACCGCCTGCAGGGCAGTGATGTTGGAGTTCATCTCGTTGCATCGGTTTTCCAGCATTTCTATCCTTTCTTCGTGTTCCTGGAACTTGTCCCAGATCTCAGAATAATCGATCCTCTGGCAGGAAACGACTGTCAATATAAGAAGTGCAATGAGCGGTTTCGGTCTCATATGGTGATAACTTATTCGTTATATATTATATAAATCAGTACAATCTCGCAAATTTACGAAGTACTACCTACCCTTCAAAAGGGTGGGGAAAGAAGTTATCAACAATGTTATTGAAAAACACGACAGCCACCCTCTTTTGAGGATGGCTGTCTGCATATGATATGATGATGTGATTACTTCACGATGATGTAAGTTGTTTCAGGGAGTGCGTTTCCTGTGAGGACGCCGTTCTCTACCTTGAATGTCTGGCCGTATACTTTGTCCTTGTACTCACCGTCAGGGAGTGAAGTTGTAAGAGCTACTGCGTTCTCCTCAGCAGCGATGTTGATGATGGCTGCACCCTTGTCACCGCGGTTGACGATGATGGCCTTGCCGTCTTCTGAGAAGCCGAGGGACTCGGTCTGGCCCTTCATTTCCTTACGGAAGTTGTTGACTGCCACTACTTCTGGATGGAAGAACTCGTCGTTTCCGCGAGGGCCGATGAGGTTGTCGCCCCAGTAGTTCTCGCGTGTAGAGTTCATAGGACGGCTGTAGAAGAGTGGGGTACCGTTCTGTCTTGCAGTGATGAGGACCCAACCTGTGCGGATCTGTGCGTCAGTGAGGTCTGCTGTCTCGTGTGCGTTGCAGTAGGTGTCATGGCTCTCAACCCAAGTTGTAAGGTACTCAGGAGCAGCTCTGTGGTGCCAAGATACGAGGTCGAGGTCCTTTGTGCTGCGGTTTCTGAGAGCGTGGCAGATAACGTGTCCGTAGCTTGAAGCTGTCTGGCCGAAATAAGAAGCATACTCCTCTTCTGGAACTGTTCTGTCCTGGAGAACCTCTCCGTAAACGAAAAGGCTGTCGTATGGGATGGCGAGTGATACGCCGAGAACTTCCTTGCGACCTGTAGCAACATCCCAGAAGTCGTTCTCAGTAACTCCAGCCTCTACATCGAGAGGGTCAGAGTGAACACCGATGTGCTTTGCTGTGTCGTAACGGAAACCGCGTACTCCGAGCTCGATGAGCTTGTTCACGAACTGCATGTAGTACTTCTGGAAGAGCGGGTTCTCTGTGTTTACGTCAGGAAGACCACCTACGCCCTGGTGTGTACACTGTGCACGGTCGTTGTAGTCACGGATGCCCTTGAGACCGTTTGTGTGGAACATCTTGTCGCGTCCGCCTACTGCTTCGTAGAACTCCTCGGCAACGAGGTCGATGTCGAATGCAGTGTGGTTAGGAAGCACGTCAACAAGCACTCTGAGGTCGTACTTCTTTGCAGAGTCGAGCATAGCCTTCATCTCTTCCTCTGTTCCGAGCATGTTGTTTCCTACTGTCCAGTCTGTAGGCTGGTAGTAGTGGTACCAGTTTCCTTCCTTTCTGTCAAAGAGCTTCTTGTTTGCTCCTTCAGGGCTGAAACAAGCGTTTACAGGTGAAGTCTGGAGCATGGTGAAGCCAGCCTCCTTGATCTGCTTCATGTTCTCAGCGATGGTGTTGAAGTTCCAGCTCCATACGTGGAGAATAGTCTCTGTGTTGGTGTAGTTCGGGTCGTGAGTCATTCTGTCGACCAACTTTGTCTGTGTCTGTGATGCACATGCCACGAATCCTAGGCAGGCAACAAGAGTAAGGATTTTGTTCATAGTGTCAGTATTTAGAAATTATTCTTTGCGTTTTCGAGGGTTTCAATGAGGCGGTCGCACCAGTTGTCAAACTCTGGGTCCTCCTTCTGGGTCTCAGGATGTGAGTACATATATTTCAAGCACTTACGCACTCCTTCTTCATAACGTACGACAGCCTGGAATCCCGGTACGGCCCTTTTCAGCTTCGAGCAGTCAAACACGACTGTGTTTGCCTTGTCACCTGTAAGGTTGCCGAGCATATCGTAACCTTCAGGCTGAGTCGCTATGATGAAGTCAGATGAGACATAATACGGCTTGAAAGGCACTCCAAGGGCATTTGCTATAGTCTTGTAGATCTGATTCCAGGTCAGTGATTCGTCCGACATTATCTGGAAAACCTCTCCAATGGCGTGTGGATTGCCCAGCAGGCCGATGAACCCCTTCGCGAAATCCTCATTGAAGGTCATGGTCCAGAGCGATGTGCCGTCTCCGTGGATGATCACCGGCTTGCCTTCCAGCATTCGCTTGATCACAGACCAGTTTCCGTTCTTGCCGTGTATACCCACAGGCACGCTTCGCTCACTGTAGGTATGGCTCGGCCTGATGATGGTCACAGGGAAGCCTTCCTCGCGATAGTACTTCATCAGAAGTTCCTCGCAGGCGATCTTGTCGCGCGAGTACTGCCAATATGGGTTGGCGAGGGTGGTTCCTTCGTTGATTATATGGCTTGCGCAAGGCTTGTTATATGCAGACGCTGAACTTATATATACATACTGGTTTGTGCGTCCCGCAAACAGCCTGTGGTCACGCTCGACCTGCGACGGCACGAAGCCGATGAACTCGCAGATCGCGTCGAATCGTGCGTCGCCCAACTGACGGAGGACTTCAGCCTCGTCGTTGATGTCCGCAACGATCTGCTTCACCTCCTGAGGCACTTCGTCCTTGCGGTTGCCTCGGTTTATGAGCCACACTTCGTGACCGCCCTGAGCCAACTGGCGTGTGATGGCGCTGCTTATCGTGCCAGTGCCACCGATTATGAGTATTTTCATTGATTATCCGAGCTTTATGTTCTCTTCGATGAGGTCGAGAAGGTCGTCGATCTCTTCATAGGTGGAAGCTGTGGTCATCACTGTGATGAGCTTGCCGTCTACGTCTGCGCAGATAAAGTTGCACACGATGCCGTCATCTTCTGTTGGACATTCGAATCCGAATGCTGTGGTGCCGAGGAAATCGTACTCGCAGACAGGATCGTCATCTGGATTGATCTCTTCTCCGACGTACTCCTCATAGGTTCCGGCTGCCTCCATAAGGGCGTCTGTTCCTTCCGGCATAGGGCCGTAACTGATTGTGATTGAGCGTGGGTCTGTGCCGCCTGCCTCAATGTCGATCATTGCACATTCGCGTCCGTCCGGCTCTGTGTACATCTCAGTCTCTACATTCCAGATCTGAGGAACTTCGATGCTGACGCCACCGAAGCATACGTTCATAAGTTTGATTTCGTTGTTTTCCATATAATTAAAGGGTGAACTGACGTTTTAAACAAATGTACAAATATAGATTATTAATATATGAAAAGCAATCTCGAAATCGTTGTTTCTTTATTAATAATTTATAACTTTACACGCCCAAATTTGAACAATCTATTATTTATATAGTAAATATATGAAGACAATATCAGGAAAAACACGTATTGAAAGCGACCTTATCGGATCGATGGATGTTCCGGTAGAAGCACTTTATGGTGTACAGACTCTCAGAGGTGTCGAGAATTTCCCGATCAGCAGTTTCCACCTTTATGACTATCCGGCTTTTGTGAACGGGTTGGCAATCACTAAGTTAGGTGCGGCAAGGGCAAACTGGAATCTTGGACTCCTTAGTGATGAACTGTATAATGCTATCGCTCAGGCGTGTGAAGAGATTCTTGCCGGACAGCATCACGACCAGTTCCCTGTGGATATGATCCAGGGAGGAGCAGGTACATCTACTAATATGAATGCAAACGAGGTGATCGCCAATCGTGCCTTACAGATTATGGGTCACGAGGCGGGCGATTACCAGCATTGCTCTCCTAATGATCACGTGAACTGTTCACAGTCGACTAATGATGCTTATCCTACAGCAATCCATATCGGACTTTATAAGACTCATCTTGAATTCCTGAAACATTATGAGGAGCTTATCAAGTCATTTGAAAAGAAGGCGGTTGAGTTTGCAGACATCGTAAAGATGGGACGAACTCAGCTTGAGGATGCGGTTCCTATGACACTCGGCCAGACATTCGGAGCTTTCGCTTCTATCCTTCGCGACGAGATCCGTAACATCAACTTTGCAGCTGAAGAGTTCCTTACAGTGAATATGGGAGCAACAGCTATAGGAACAGGAATATGTTCAGAACCAGGATATTCGGAGAAGTGTATTGAAGCTTTACGTGAGATTACCGGCTGGGATATGAAGCTTGCTTCTGATATGGTTGCAGCGACTTCTGACACAACCTGTATGGTTGGTTATTCGCAGGCTATGCGCCGTATCGCAGTGAAGATGAACAAGATTTGTAATGACCTTCGTCTACTTGCTTCGGGTCCTCGTTGCGGTGTGCACGAGTTTGATCTTCCAGCTCGTCAGCCTGGTTCTTCGATTATGCCGGGCAAGGTGAATCCGGTGATTCCGGAAGTGATGAACCAGATCTGTTACAAGGTCATAGGAAATGACCTCTGTGTGGCATTGAGCGCAGAGGCTGCTCAGATGGAACTCAATGCAATGGAACCTGTGATGGCTCAATGCTGCTTTGAGTCTGCTGAGATAATGATGAACGGTTTTGACACATTGAGAGTCAACTGTATAGATGGTATCAAGGCTAATCCTGAACAGTGTACAGAGTATGTTCATAACAGTATCGGAGTAGTGACTGCCCTTAATCCGGTAATCGGATACAAGAACTCTACAAAGATTGCAAAAGAGGCTCTTGAAACCGGACGAAGTGTCTACGACCTGGTTCTCGAACACGGCATACTCTCTAAGGAGGAGCTTGACACAATTCTTGCACCGGAGAATATGATAAAACCGGTAAAGCTCGACATCAAACCAAGAAAATAAAAGGTAATCCTATGGATTATAATAAGATATTAGAGGAAATATATAAGGAGATCCTGCCTTTCTCAGAGAAAGGACATCAGGCTGACTACATTCCGGCCTTGGCTAAGGTCAATCCTGACCAGTTCGGAATGTGTCTGAAGACTGTAGCCGGTGAGGAGTACTCACATCTGCAGGCTGACACCCGTTTTTCAATCCAGAGTATAACCAAGGTCTTTGCTTTGGCTATGTGTCTGTCTCTCAAGGGAGAAGAACTTTGGAAGAGGGTAGGAAAAGAGCCTTCCGGCACTGCATTCAACTCTCTTGTGCAGCTTGAGGTGGAGAAGGGAATTCCAAGAAATCCTTTCATCAATGCCGGAGCTATCGTCCTTTCTGACATCTTGATCTCGTCTCTCGAGGATCCGGAAGGAGACTTTCTTCGATTCATAAGAGAACTGTGTGACGATGAGTCTGTTGACTTCAATATGGAAGTGGCTATGTCCGAGCGTGAGTGTGGCTACCTGAATGCGGCCATTGCAAACCTTCTCAAGTACCACGGAACTATCGAGAACGACATTGAGCGTGTCCTGATGTTCTACTTCAAGATGTGTTCAGTTGAGATGAGCTGCCGCGAGCTTGCGAGGGCGTTTACTGCATTTACTAACTGCAAGCCGTTTGACTTTGCAGGATTCAAGCTCAGTCAGTCACGCATCAAGCGTATGAATGCCGTGATGCAGACTTGCGGCTTCTATGATGAGGCGGGTGAGTTCTCGTATCTGGTCGGCCTTCCTGGAAAGAGTGGAGTGGGAGGAGGCATAGTCGCCATATATCCAATGCGTTACGCAGTTGCGGTCTGGAGTCCTCGACTGAATTCCAAAGGAAATTCCGTTATGGGAATGAAGGCTTTGGAGCTTCTTACCACAGCAACTCAGGAATCCATATTCTAACCTGATTTTATTCGTCGGAAATAGAGAAATATTACAATCTGTAATTTGTGGCCCCTTGAAATTTAATAAATGTAATTTCGGGGGTCTTATTTTGTGGGTATGCTAAATTGCGGGGCGTTGTAACTTACAGATTATTGGAAAGGTGACAATTCGTTCGGAGTGGTAATTCTTCCATTCGTCGGAGTGCTTGGGAATACTTATTGCAGATGTCAAAAATAGCAGTACCTTTGCACACGAGTTGATCAGAGAGTGCTTCTGAAACTCTCACAACTTATTGGTTATTAGTTTTAGTGTTATTAATTATGTGGTTAGTATGAGGCGTCCCCGCGTGAGCGGCGAAGTCTCATTTTTTTTGTATATGCCTCTGGCATATCATCAAAAAAATGAGACATCCTCTTACCCCCGGCAGCTGTCGCTGCTATTTTTTGCTCACGGGGGTGTTTTGAGGCGACCCCTGTGAGTGACGATCGCCCTCTGAGCACCTTCTAAGGCATGTTGCCACTCACAGGGGTACCGATAAAATACCCCTGTGAGCGTGTGTGGAACGATTTGTCTTTTAGTAGTACTGTTACAGATTTTGGATTGGGTTTCCTGCTGCGAACCAGGCTCCCATTACTTCGACGTAGTGGGCGTTGTGCATGTCTGTGCCATAGTAGGAGATGAGGCCTTTGGCTTTGAGGCTTTCGGCGTTGGCCTTGGCCTGGTCGCCGTAGAGGCCGGCGAAGGAGCCGTAGTTGCTCTGGATGCGGGCTCCCGCTTCAAGGTAGCTCATCAGTTCTCTTTCTGAGAGGTAGAAGTATCTCTCAGGATGGGGGAGAAGGGGAATGAGTCCCATTGAGACTACCTTCTTGAATTCTTCCACTGGTTTCAGGTCACCTATGTCTTCAGGATCAAAGATCGGGAGCTCCATCAGAATGAACTTGTCTTCGATAGGCATAAGCCAGTTCTTCTCCAGGACCTCTGGCCAGGTCTGAGGGACCAGTCTGTACTCTGCTGACATCGTGATCTCAAGGCCGACTCCCTGCTTGTCAAGCTCCTCCTGAGTCATCTCGAAAGCTCTTCTGATAGTTTCGGGAGTGTTCCTCCATTTGTTGGTGATATGAGGGGTGCAAGTGACGCGTTCAAAGCCCCAGCTTTTCATTGCTGAAGCGAGCATCACTGTGTCTTCCATGCATGTGGCTCCGTCATCGAGCCCAGGAAGTATATGACTATGTAAATCTATGAACATCAGCCTATGAAATAAAGAAGTTTCTGGTAAACGAGGTGTACTGGGAAGCCCATAATGGTGAAATATGAGCCTTCAATCCTGTCAATTCCTATGTAGCCGATCCACTCCTGGATGCCGTAGGCTCCAGCCTTGTCATATGGCTTGAATGTGTTGATGTAGTACTCGATTTCAGCGTCTGTGAGCTCCTTGAAATGCACGATTGCTACGTCGCTTGAAGTCTCATGTTTCCTGCTGTCACGCAAAGTTACAGCAGTGATGACCTTATGCTCCTTTCCGGAAAGCCAGCGCAGCATTTCAAATGCCTCCTCATAGGAATGCGGCTTGCCCATAACCCTTCCGTCACAAAGCACGAGAGTGTCTGATGTGATGAGGATCTCATCATCTGCAAGCTCCCTGTGAAAGCCGAATGACTTACCTTCGGAAAGTACCTCCGGAATCCTCTCGTGAGGTGTTTCAGGGTCATATATCTCTGTAAAATTGTTTCCTGTGTCTACTGTGAAATCGACATCCAATCCACCGAGAAGTTCCCTTCTGCGCGGTGAATTGCTGCCAAGTATTATCTTCTTACCTTTCGTCTCCATTCTACCATATATATAAAGGAATGCAAAAGTAATAAAAATAGGGAATGATATACAACTTTACACCAATATGGTTTTAGTGATGCGCTGAGTAAAGAATCTATAATAGCGACGCAGGTTTTTCAGCAGATTTCCTTGCGTCGCTGCACAAAAACACATCAGAAACCCCTATATATGTTCGCGAAACAGGCTTTTTGCCC
>CANBDZ010000057.1 GCA_947367375.1 uncultured Bacteroidales bacterium
CTCTGACACTTATAATTCTTTCAAAAGAATTAACGCTTCTCGATAAATTGTATTTTCTCGGTACTTGCTTCTTGTACAGTAATCAGTCTTTTCAATGAACTTCTCATTCTCTCTTGCGAGAACCCGTTTTTCGAACGGGGCTGCAAAGGTACGCATTATTTTCAAACTTCCAAACTTTTTTGAAACTTTTTTCAAAAAAGTCTTTTCAGGAAGATTTCTGCGCCAGTCTTTTAAAGAACTCTCAGCCTCATCAGCCACCCGTTTTTCAAATGGGAGTGCAAAGGTACGACTTTTTAATTAACTTCCAAATTTTTCGGGAGAAATTTCATGACTTTTTTAGCACTTTTTTTCGACCCCGAAACACATTATGCTGATATTCAGAGATATAGCAAAATCCGCAAAAGACATATATCCCTTAACAGCCACACAACTAATAAAAAATTGTCGTCCGGCTCCCCTATATACCTATATATAATGGAAAGAATTTATTATATTTGCGTGTTTGTATAATATATAGGTAATAATACTGTATGGACAGAAAGATAATCATCATTCCGACTTACAACGAGAAGGAGAACATTGAGAATATAATCAGGGCGGTCTTCGGACTTGAAGGCGACTATCATATCCTTGTTATAGAGGATGGATCACCGGACGGTACTGCCAATATAGTAAGGGCACTGCAGAAGGAGTTCCCGGAAAGACTGCATATGATAGAGAGACAGGGCAAGCTCGGACTTGGAACCGCATACATAACAGGCTTCAAGTGGTGCGTGGAGAAAGGCTATGACTACATCTTCGAGATGGACGCAGACTTTTCACACAATCCTGATGATGTTCCGAGACTGTACCAGGCGTGCAGCGAGGGGGGAGCGGATCTTGCCATCGGTTCGCGCTACTGCAACGGTATCAGTGTAATCAACTGGCCTATCGGCCGCGTGATAATGTCGTATTATGCTTCTGTATATGTACGCACAGTGCTCGGTATGAAGGTATACGACACAACTGCCGGCTTCAAGTGCTACAGACGCAGAGTGCTCGAGACTATTGACCTTGACAAGGTGAAGATGAAGGGCTATGGTTTCCAGATCGAGATGAAGTACTCGACCTATAAGCTCGGATTCAAGATCAAGGAGGTTCCTATTATATTTGTAGACAGACAGGAAGGAACTTCAAAGATGAGCAGCGGAATCTTCGGAGAAGCATTCTGGGGTGTGCTCAAGCTTAAAATGAGAAAAATCAAGCCAAGAGGATAAGCAATGATCATTCTTCACAGACCTACTATAGTAACGTCCGAGAAAGTCGAGACAGGAAGCATTGTAATCGAGGACGCAATCATCAAGGATGTGCTTTACGCAGACGCGGAGGATTACGATTTCAGGATGAGCAGGCTTTTGGCTGCGAATCCTGAAGCGGAGGTACGCGAGCTGGCAGGGAAACACGTGATTGCAGGAGGTATTGATGCCCATGTGCATTTCCGCGAGCCGGGATTGACTCATAAGGCGGATATATATACAGAGTCACGCGCGGCTCTCGCCGGTGGCGTGACAACAGTGTTCGACATGCCGAACACCAATCCACCGACTGTGACAGCTGAGGCATTGAAAGACAAGATCAGCATAGCGGAAGAGAAGTCGGCCGTAAAGACAGGATTCCATATCGGTGCCACAAACAGCAATGCAGAGATGATCTGCAGACTGGTACGAGAAGGTGATGTAGAGACAGGCATCAGGCCGGAGGACATTGCCGGAGTAAAAGTCTTCATGGGATCATCCACAGGAAATATGCTTGTGGACGAAAAGTCAACCCTCGACATGCTGTTCTCCATCAAGGAGAAGCCTGTGCTTGTACACTGTGAGGATGAGCAGACCATCAAGGAGAACCTCCAGGCTGCCATCGAGAAGTATGGTGAGGAGATCCCATTTGAGGAGCATGAGAATATCAGAAGCAGAAAGGCGTGCATCAAGTCGAGCATACGTGCTTTGGAGCTTGCGATAAAGCACGGGACGAGACTTGTGCTGTGCCATATATCCACAAAGGAGGAGATCGAAATGGTCAGGGCTGCCAAGAGCAACAATCCTGACATCATTGCAGAGACGTCATGCAACTACCTTTGGTTCAGCAATGAAGACTATACAAGGCTTGGTAGCAGGGCAAAATGCAATCCTTCTGTGAAGACTCCTGCAGACCGTGAGGCGCTTCGCGAGGCACTTGCAACAGGCCTGATAGACACCATCGGCTCAGACCACGCACCTCATCTTCCTTCCGAAAAGGATGCTAACTACACAAAGGCACCTTCCGGACTTCCGTCAATCCAGCAGACCCTCCCCGTACTGCTTACAATTGCAGCGGAAGATGAGATTCCACTTACAAGGATTGCATCTGTATTCTCAGAAAAGGCATCTGATCTTTACAGGCTTGACAGAGGAAGGATAGCCAAAGGTCAGAAGGCAGACCTGGTAGTCTTCGATTATGAAAAAGAGTTCACAGTGAAGGCTGAAGACCAGAAGAGCAAATGCGGATGGACTCCATACGAGGGCGTCACATTGAAGGGAGTTATAGAAGAAGTATATATAAACGGACAAAAGAAGCAATAGCAACTTTTAAAGTCTGAAGAAAATGTCACCAAGGGTACAGCCAAGCAAGACATTGGTATATATCGCATCAGTATTTGCGATTACATTGTGGGGAATGTCATATATATGGACAGACCAACTTATTGCCCTCAATATTCCTATATTCTACTTTGTATTTGTCAGGATATTGGTTGCCGGACTTGTCCTCTTCCTTTTTAACACAGCGTATGCGCGCATCAAGCGCATACAGCGGCAAGACCTCCCGAAGTTCCTTCTTCTGGCGTTCTTCGAGCCGTTCATATATTTCATATGTGAAACCTATGGCCTGAAGGAGACCGGCTCCCCTACCATCAGCGCGATGATCATTGCGACCATCCCTATATTCTCGATAGGTGCGGGTATACTTTTCTTCAAGGAGAAGATCAATGCCGTAAATGTACTGGGAATCGTTTTCTCGCTGACGGGAATTGTGATGGTTGCAATGGCACAGGGAGAACTTGGAGATAATTTCATCTGGGGTATTGTACTCCTTCTCATAGCAGTAATTGCAGAAGTCGGACACGCATCCGTAACTAAAAGTCTTGCAAGCAATTACAATAGTCAGACTATTGTGATGTACCAGTTCCTCATAGGAGCTGCGTACCTCTTCCCTCTTTTCTTGTTGAAAGGTCTGGATGGATTCAGCATCAGAACTCACTTTACACCTGAGGTCTGGTATCCTATAATCTGCCTTGCCATCCTGTGCTCAAGCCTTGCGTTCTCGCTGTGGGTGAGCACCATCAAGAATCTTGGAGTAGCGAAGTCAAGCATATTTTCAGCATTGATTCCAGTAGCCGCTGCCCTAATCGCCTGGTCACTGGGACACGAAGTCCTCAACCCACGTCAGTGGATCGGAATAGCAGTCTCTACTTTCGGAGTGATTCTTTCACAGTACACCAAACCTGTCAGAAGACAAGGCTGATTTTAGTAGGTTTTCTCGTAGCGGCGCCAGAACTGGAGAGCCTCGATAAAGACTACAGGGGCCTGCATTGTAACACCGCAGGAAGTGGTGATCTCTGTATATGCCCTCGAATCCTGCACGTAAAACGAATGAGGTGTTTCCGCATCAGTGTGGAACAGTCTGAGTTCGCAGACCTGACCTGCGTTCTTTAGCATATTGTACATAAGAAGAGCATTGCGTTCGTATGGCACAGTTGCGTCCTCATAGCAAGTGAACATCTTCACTGGAGCCTTAACTTTGAACCTCAATTTGGAGAAGAGTTCAGCCTCCGCTTCATTCTTGCGACTGTTTGCACTTACGTGGCCTACAGCAAACAGAGTGTCCTTGTCAGGAAGGTTCTCGATTCCTCGCCAGAACGGAGAGTATTTCACCATCTTGTCGAAGTTGTCATAGAGGTATTGCCATTCCTCGTCTGACATCTTCTTGTTGTTTGTCCAGGTCGGAGGTGTACCTGTAAAGCCCATCTTTTCTGCGGCAAACTTCCTGCGACTGGCGTTCATATAGTTCCACCACCAGAGTTCGTTGCACACAGGCACGATCGGGCAGGCGGCTAGGATAGGGATATGCGACTGAAGCAGATCGAAGCACATTCCTCCACCCATCGAAGAACCACCGAGGAAGACACCATCCGTATATATATTAAATGTGTTTGTCACCCATTTATATGCAGCCTCGTAGGACTGTCTCGCCTGAGGCGTGTAGGCGTGTTCGTTGCTGTTGTCAAACGGATTTCCCTCTATATCCATTACCGCATAGCCTTCGTTGAGCCAATAATCTACATCATACGGAAGATCTGTAATTGACGACGAATAATTCTGGCCTGCTCCGTGACAGAATATTATAAGCCTTGTAGGTTTACCTATATTTGAATAGGTCTCTGGAAGTTTCAGAATACCGTAATCCGGCAGAATCTCCATTCTGTCCTGGACCGACCAGGAATCATCATCGGACGCATCAGGATGAGCCACGTTGACCGGAATCACAAGTTTCTGAATTCCATCTTCGGAACGGCGTATTTCATAGAACTGCCTGTCACTGACATTTGCCACAAGCACACTCGGGATATCGAACTCAGTAAGAGAGGCATTCTTTCTGAATCCGAATCGGATATACTTGCAGTCAGAATCCAATTCATATGATTTCGGGACATCAGCCTTCTGAGGTGAATAATCTACATAATTCATATAGGCGAAATCCTTATCATACTGATACAGACGCACTTCACAATCATTCGACACAGTAACATCAACCGTACGCTTCATCGGCTGAAGATAACGTGGTGTACGATAATACTTCTTATGATAATAATTCGGAGAAAAACCTGTAGTGATCAGTGGCCCCATCTCGACATAAGGAGCAAGCGTACACCCTTCATCCGCACCTCTGGACAGACAAACCTCAGTACCGTCTGCCAAAATCAAAACAATGTAATCAGTTGTCACCTCTACACCGCTGAACAGCGGCACCTCAACTTCTTCCTCCTCAATCTCTATCGGCTTCCAGCTGTTGCCGTTGTCATAAGATATATACCATACGCCTTCGGCGATGCGGAACTGCGGAGTGATATATTTACCATCACCTGCGGCGACTGTCGCAGGTATCTTTTCGCCATCTTCTCCGGTCAGCCATTCGCCGTCAGACGTCCAGTAGTACTGGCCGTCTGATGCTTTCTTGACGCCAATCTTTGGAGTGCTGCCGTCCTCGCCGTTGGTGCCAT
Organism: uncultured Bacteroidales bacterium; assembly: GCA_947367375.1. Lineage (GTDB taxonomy): Bacteria > Bacteroidota > Bacteroidia > Bacteroidales > UBA932 > Cryptobacteroides. The sequence goes on from CANBDZ010000057.1 coordinate 5,294, forward strand.
GGTAGATGGTCACTGTACCCTTGGAGAAGGTGATGCTGTAGCCCACCTCGACTCCGTCTTCCATGATTTTAGTTATGTCGGTGACGTAGTCATTTGCCTGAAGAGCCCCCAGTATGGTCTGCAAGGCCTCCACGTTGGAGTTCAGGCGGCTGCAGGCCTTCTCCAACTCTTCGATACGCTGCTCGTGTTCGTTGAGTTTGTCCCAGATGGAAGTATGGTCGAAGACGTCGCAGGAGACGGTCAGTGCGAGGGTTGTCAGCAGAAGGAGGATATATTTTTTCATTATGATGGTGTTCGGTTTTCAGTTCTGGTTAATCGGCGTCAAATTTCGGAATATTTCCGCAAAAATATTGTTGCAGAGCAATAAACTTGCTCTTAATTACCGTTCTCTCTTAGATTTACCGTGTGCAATGATCAGCATAAATTCTCATGAAAAGGTCTGTGCAAATGCAGCAATACAGCAACAGGATCAGATATATGTTTTCTTATCAGATTAGTTGCCAACATAGGTTCCGAAGGCATTGATAATATTGATAGCCAACATCTTACTGAGAATAGAGCCATTACTGCCGTACTTTGAGCCGACTTCGAAGGTACATCCAAGCAGACCTTTATAGTCAGCGTACTGGTGGAGCTGGCCGTTGTTGCCGGTCGCATCCCACAGGTGAAAGAAGTTGTCTCGATCTGTTCCCTCAAGGTAGAGGAAACTGTCATGTGCTATAGCTTCGAGTTGGGCTGCAAGGACAGCATAGTATTTCCAATGCGAGTAACTTGGTTTAGCTACAAGATAGCCTGGAGTGGAGTCTCCCGTGTTGTGATAGTCTATGATGCCACATAGTCCGATAGGCATCAATCTGTCAATAAGGTCGATGAGAGCTTGATTTTCAGACTGTATGTCATTGAAATAAGTTCTGTTGAGATTCTTGCCGTTCGTATTGTTAGATGTCTTGTTGTCATATCCCCAAGGATTCGGTGCCGGTACCACTTCAAGCATAAGATTATTCTTGATGAACATTGCCCATTCATCGGAAGATTCAAGAATCTCCTTTACGGTCAGATAAGCGCCATAGCAGGCATATCTTTCACTCCAACCGTGAATATTACCATTCAGGAGGATCCTTCTGCGAGGATAGGTTTCATCTGACCACAGGTTTTCCGTCTCACCCGCCCTGTCTGATGTCACTGACGGATTGAGCATTCCCAGAGTGTAATGACGGATAGCGTATGATCCCGAAGCATCCGTTCCTATATCTTCATTCCTTTTAAAATATCTCGGATACTGTGTTGCCAATTCATCATATGCCGCATAGATTTCATCGACATTTGCAAAAGGCGCAATCCTGTCCTTGTCATCCCAATCAGTGACATACTGGTGCGGAGAACCTATCGTGTTGTATGGCGGGAAGGCGATGTCTGAACCAGTTCCTCCTGAGTCAACATATCTGACAATCTTGTTGGCTGTAAATCTGCCGTAAGAGGCTTCATCCATATGATATGTAGTTCTTAAGTATACTGCTTCAGAAGGCACATCCACCTGAAGGCTATAGCTGACTCCTGCACTGTTACCCAACGACGGATCAGCTTTAGGGAAAGCTACTCCTGATATGAAATTCTTGTCAGCATCATAGAAAGCCATACCGTAGCCTGACACTGCTCCAACGCTAGACGTCCATTTCATAAAATTGAGAGTAATTGACGAAGCATCACTCACGTCTACATAACCGCTTGCCTTCATTATACGCGTGGTATTACCTACGGCACCATTTGAAGCCGTAATACTGGTATATTCGGTAAAGACAAACTCCGATGTTATGTTTTTGGTGAGACCTGATATAGGAATTGCGACCTGATTTCCATCTGACATTGTAAGGACAACACAATCAGACTTTATCTCCACGTTGGTAAATATCGTGTATGAATCCTGCAGCACATCTATCTCCCTCCAGCTGTTACCGTTATCAAGCGACACGTACCAAGCTCCGTCATCTACACGAAATTGCGGGGTGATATATCTGCCGTCACCCCCATCTGCATAGGCTGCAGGGATCTTTTCGCCGTCTTCGGCAGTCAACCATTCGCCATCTGAGGTCCAGTAGTACTGGCCGTCTGATGCTTTCTTGATACCGACCTTTGGAGTGCTGCCGTCCTCGCCGTTGGTGCCATGGTAGATGGTCACTGTACCGCCCTTGGAGAAGGTGATGCTGTAGCCCACCTCGACTCCGTCTTCCATGATTTTAGTTATGTCGGTGACGTAGTCATTTGCCTGAAGAGCCCCCAGTATGGTCTGCAAGGCCTCCACGTTGGAGTTCAGGCGGCTGCAGGCCTTCTCCAACTCTTCGATACGCTGCTCGTGTTCGTTGAGTTTGTCCCAGATAGAGGTGTGGTCGAAGACGTCGCATGAGATGGTCAGTGCGAGGGTTGTCAGCAGAAGGAGGATATATTTTTTCATTATGACGGTGTGCAGTTTGGTTACTCTTGGTCAAAGGTCGGAATATTTCGGTAAAAGATGCGAATGCAGCAAGAGGATTATTGGACAATCTTGAAATCAATTCCTGTCAGGATAATATCTGTTGATGTTGTGGAGTCTTTCCTGTCATAGTACTTGCACGGAAAGTGCGAAACAGCAATTGGCTGCTTTGAAGCATTCTTTGTATGCCCGATAACCATTGAACTTGACTGCCAGCCTATCGTATAGCCTTCAGGCACCTCAAACGGAGTGTCGAAAGCCATTTCCTTAAATGTCAGGACCGGAAGAGGAGGTACGGTCAGAGTTGCCGCTAATGTCCAGTTAGTAGGAGCAGGAGAAGACGGATCCACCAGATATATTTTTACATCACCGCCGGGGTGAGTCTCCAGACTGCTTTTTTTCCCAACTGAAAACCATATTGAACCTATTGTTTTTCCTGCCATATAATCTATGGACTCCGGATCTGAGACATAGAAATACTGTGCTCCCAAAAACGAAGACGCCTCTGTGTCTTTAGGAAGTCCAGTCACGGCCTCTGCTACCCAAGATTTATCAACGATATGGCTACCTCCCTCATATGAAGGAGTCTCATCTTCCTCCGGAACAGAAGTGTACCAGCACGGAATGTCCTTGAGTTTGCTCCAGACATAGACAGCGAGATTGTAGCCGCCGATGTCGGTGTGGTGGATGTTGTCTGTCGTGTAGGCTACGCCCATGTTGTTGTTCAGGCGGGCCCAACCCATTCCTGCTTCGTCTGCAAGACCGATATAATAGACTCCACACTTGAGACAAACCTCACGTATGCCTTTGCATCTTTCGAGGAACTTCGAATTCTCCTCAGTCACCTCAGTGCTACCACCTGATAATTTGTATTTTCCTATTGTGGATGACATAACAACTATCTGTGCGTTAGTGTTCTTCAACAGATAGTTGATGCACTGAGTCAACGAGCCGAGGAAGGTGTCAGCAGTATTGTCAAGAGGATCACCAAGAGGTGATGAGGAGTCATTTGCTCCTACCTCCAAAGTAATAAGATCGGCAGAGAGTTTGCCGTCAGTGGTGTTCATCACAGCATCCCTGATCTTGGTGTTAGTTATAATGCCACCTCCTCCTATGCCTTTGTTCACTACGTTCATTCCACCCATCTCGGCCACATATGGAACATATTTGCCCTGCGACTTTGATGTCAGGGATGTGCCGTAGGCATACCAGGTCTTGCCGGCCCAATGATTATTGACAACCTTGATGAAAGGGATCAGGACCTTGGAGTCATCAGCAAGGACAAGGCAGACATATTCTGAATCCCACATCACCTTCTTGAAGAACACCTCACTTCCCTCTTCTGAAACCTCCGGCAATTCATTCCAGGTCTCACAGTCATCGTATGTGATGTACCAACTGCTTCCCTCAACCTTCAGCTGAGGTGCAGCTGACTCCGCATTTACCCGCACCATATTACCCTGAACATCTGTAGCCCACTGGTTGTCCAATGTCCAATAGAAACATCCGTCCTTATCCTTAGCGATACTGATGTCAGGGGCTCCTGTCTCATCAGTTATTTGATAAATTGTCATCGGATCATTCTTTGACAAATTGACGAGGTAGCCGGTCAGGAGTCCGTTTTCAAGCATCGGAGTGACCATTGTGGCATAGTCATCACTCTCCAGCACGCAGGCTATTGTCCTCAGAGACTTCAGGTTTGCATTTGCCTGTCCTACAATACGTTGATTTTCCTCAACAGACTTCCAGGTAGGGATCTTGAACTGAGTGCCGTCTGCCATTGTGAAGATGATACAGTCGACAGTGACCTCAACACCTGAGAATATGTTGCATGTGACCTCGTCCTCACTGCCTTCCTTTCTCTCGATCTGTTTCCAGCTGTTGCCATTGTCGTAAGATATATACCAAACGCCTTCGGATATTCTGAACTGCGGAGTTATATATTTACCGTCAGCTGCAGGCACTGTCGCAGGGATCCTGTTCCCATCCTCATCGGTCAGCCACTCATCATCAGACGTCCAATAATATTGACCGTCCGACGCCTTTTGAATACCGATCTTCGGTGTGCTGCCGTTAGCTCCGTGATATATTGTCACAGTTCCTCCCTTGGCAAAAGTCAAGGTGTAGCCGACCTCAACTCCATCTTCCATAATCTTGGTGACATTTGTCACATAATCATTCCCCTGAAGGGCTGCCAATATGCCCTGAAGCGCCTCGACATTAGTATTCAACCTGTTACACTCAGCTTCCAGTTTCTCGATTCGCTCCCTATGATTGAGAAGTTCTTCCCATATGGCGGAGTCGTCGAAACGGGTGCAGGAGGTGACTGCCGTCAGGAAAGTCAGAAGTATTGCGATATATCTTTTCATCTTTATTGTTCTATTATCTAACGAGAAGGTCTTCCAGGATGAGGGCTATTTTTTCGTTGCCTGTTTCGTTTGGATGGAGGCCATCCGGGAAGAGGGCATCCATATCGAGGCCGGCGGCCATTTCATCGAGGAAATATTGATTCAGATCAAGCACAGAATAGCCGTAGGAATGAGCGACGGCAGCTATTGTTTCACATATATCTCTCAATGTGTTACCGTTGTAATTCTGTTTGCTCTGGTCCCACGATTTACCGCTTGGATTACCGCCACTGATCGGGGCATTTTTGGTCGGCGTAGGAGTAGAGAAATATATCTTCACATCCGGATAATCCGCGAATATGGTCTGGAGTTTCTGGCAGAAGATGTTGACAGCGCCGCAGATTGTATATTTCGTATTATCTGTCAAAGAGCCGATAGCTCTGTCGCCCTCGATATTCCTTCCCCAGGTCCAGTCATTCACTCCGAAACATACGATCAGGACATCACATTTGCCAGGTGCTTTTGCCAATGAGGTCTCCATCTTGTCAAGAATCGTGTAACCATAGTCATCGATACCGTGAGAAAAGGCATAGCCGGAATTGCCAAGTCTGGTCAGATTGGCAAATTCAAGATTGTCACACAGCATCTGAGAGAAATAGTACGGAGAAGTCGTACCGACTCCGGCTGTTATGCTGTCACCGAAGACCCACAGGCTTTTGCCTTTGAACCATTCCCTCGGAAGTACTTCAACTGATGAGAATTCCAGTAATGTCGGCAGCATAGATTCTCCTGATGCCCTTGTGCTCAGGACATATAGCCATGTAGCATCAGCAGGGATCTCAAGTACCTTTGTCTGTGACGGGGAGATTATCAGTTGTTCGGTCCATCCTTCCGCATAGGCTACAGGGCCTGATTGGGTCATACGTTTGGTCAGGAATGCGATGTAAGCTGGCTGTTGGTCATTAGCGGTGACTGTCAGCGTGTTAAACGCCTTGAAACCGTCCAATGGAATCTGATAATGCATGTTTACCGCACCTTCCTGCCATGAGTTGGAAGCAGTTGAGATGGCGCCTCTTGTATAGTACTGGGCATAATCATTCAAGTTGCAGATTACAAAGGACTGCATTGTAATCTCCAACGTGCATGTCTGGCCTCCATAGCAGATTGTAATCTGGTTATCGGCTGCAGTCAGTGGTCCTGATGGAGAATAAGAGTAGTCATTGACAAGAGCCATCGTGTCGTCCGAGAATGTAGCAAGTACCTCCATTCCTGTCGGATCAAAGCATTCTCCAGGAACAAACTTTGTCCTGGCAGGTCCGGTAACAATTGACAGATCGTTAACTCCATCCTTGACAGTGACCACGATGCTCTTCCTTGCCACATCATTCCCACTATTGTAAGTAATTGTCACCACACCACTTTCGGTCAGAGGAGTGGTCAAATCCGGATAATAGGTACAGTCTTCATTGCTTACTATCTGTGAGGTTATGTTGCCGTAACTGTCAGCGTAGTTTGCGGCGAGTATCATACCTGCAGTGCTGAAACAACTGTTTTTAAGATAAGTGGTTGATGGTTCAGCAATTACAGACAGACCCACCAACACCTTATCATTTGGCTGAGGAGCATTTTCAACCATCTTTGGCACCTGAAGGAATGCAAGGTTAGAGCGGCCTTGAGTATAAGGATTTATCCTTCTGGCGTCAGTGTGGAAGCACCAGTAGTTGGTGTTGTTATAGTTCTCCACACAGTGGTAAGCGACTCCATCTCTGCAGAAGACTTCTTTAGTCGGAGTCCATCCGCAGGTCGCAGGATCGACCCTATAGAACAAGGCTGTGTTTCTTCTGCCTACAGTCGCATCATCTCCTGTGTCCTTGTTGACAATTACGTACATCTGTCCGTCTTCGATAAATGCTGCAGGTTTCGAGGTAGTCAGACCTGGGAGTTTAGTAGTAGAAACCGAAACTTTTTTGGTCTGATACTCATATGAGCAATGATATATTCCCGAAGATATGTCCCTCATACAGAGGTAAACGTGATTATTCAAGAATTGGAATCCACACTCTATGACTCCTGCCATATCGGCAGCTGCCTTAGGTGCAAGGAACGAATCCCAATTGATTCCGTCAGTACTGCGGACCAAAATACCTGCAAAGCCGCTGCATACACCACCACAATAGCCATAATAATATCCTTGATGCTTGACTATCTTGGAAGTGAAAACCATCGACGATGACGGACCTGATGAGGAAATGCTGTTCTCAGCTATGGAGTTATATGAAGAAGCCACATTGCTTGGATTCCATTCCCTTCCATCCAAATATATTGGCTGGTAACTGATTATTTCCTTCGTTTCCGTGTCATATGTAGCCGAATAGTACAGATAGTTATTATCAGTGTCCCTGAAATTGAACAGGACAAGAAGATTCCTGTCGTCTATCTTGAGGATATTCGGCTCATACGGTGCCTTAGTCTTGCTGATGGTAACGTCTGAGATTGTCTGACCAGCAACAGCCACATCAACAGTCTTGCCCTGGCTTGGAGACAGGATGTTGAAATCCCTCAACCTGCAGACGATAGTCTTGCTTGACTCAGTCTCCACTGAATTGGCTTCATCTGCCAGATAGGTCACGACAAAGTCACCATTGCCGTATGACACCATACAAGGAGCACAAGACAGAAGTTCAGTGTCAGGCTTGGAAATAGTATGGTAATTCAATGGAGTCAACTCAATGCTGAAAGCATCCGAAGCCGGATGTATTCCTGAACAGTCAGCGTCCTTACGCAGCCTGATCTTTTCCCCATTGGCGAGGGTCAGGACAAGGTAGTCGCTATCTGTATTGTCTATTCCTACTATCAGACCTTCACCTTGACCTTCAGGATCGGGAAGCTGCTTCCAGCTGTTGCCATTGTCGTAGGATATATACCATATGCCTTCGGCTACTCGGAATTGAGGAGTAATATAGCGACCGTCGCCATCGTCTGCAACGATGGCCGGTATTCGAGCACCATCGTCATCGGTCATCCACTCGCCATCGACCGTCCAATAATATTGGCCATCGCTCGCTTTCTGGATGCCCACCTTCGGAGCACTGCCGTCAGAGCCGTCGGTTCCGTGATATATGGTCACCTTTCCACCCTTAGCGAAGGTGATGCAGAAGCCCACCTCAACACCGTCTTCCATGACCTTGACAATGTCTGTCACATAGTCGCCAGTCTCCAAAGCCTCCAGGACGGCTTGCATCGCTTCAATATTGCTGTTCAACCTGTTACACTCAGCTTCCAGTTTCTCGATTCGCTCCCTATGGTTCAGAAGTTCTTCCCATATGGCGGAGTCGTCGAAACGGGTGCAGGAGATGGCGAGTGCCAGCGTGGCAAAAAGGATGGTTATATATTTTTTCATATATGACGGTGTTCTCTATATATATCTTGCAGGAGTTGGAATATTTATCGAGCTATCGGAACGAAGATGCCGAAGCCGTTCATGACCTCTTCGGCGGTTTTGTCTGTCAGGTTCGGGAGGTTGACTTTGGAGAGGTTGAAGGCTCTGTAGTTCCAGGAACCCCACC
>CANBDZ010000058.1 GCA_947367375.1 uncultured Bacteroidales bacterium
GGTTGTAACGGAACTCAGGAGCCATGATGACACCCTCGCTCTTGTAACCGATGTTAACGATTACCTCTCTCTTAGTGATGTTTGTAACCTCGCCTTCTACAACCTCACCCTCAACTACCTTTGAAAGTGTCTGGTTGTACTGCTCAGCGATAGTAGCGATGTCGCCACCGTAAACATCGTCATTCTCAAATGCATCCCAGTCGAAGTTCTCTGGAGCTACTGATACATTGAGAGCGACCTTCTTGGTCTCTACTGCTGGAGCTGCTTCTGCAGCCTCAACAACTGTTTTGTTTTCTGCCATAATTAAAAATTAATAAGACAAACTAGTGGGTTAAACATTATTTATTGAGCCTCGCCTTGACGTGCCGTAGCAATAAAAAAAGCACGCCCCGGCATAAAAGGCGCGCAAAAATATAGATAATTTTCGGATTTTCAAAGGTTTTCGTGAAAATAGCTCTCTATTATATCTCTGTACCCTGAACCTTCTGGCCATTATCAAATGTTCCTACCCAGCAAGTACCATCTGCACTCTTGTAGAGACCGAACCCGTGCATCTGTCCATTAAGGGTCTCTCCGATGTAATACTCTGTTTCTGAGTACTCTATATATTTGAAACATTTTTCAGTCGAAGGCTCCGGAGTAGGATAGGCGTCCATCGCCTGCCAGCCCTCTGCCTTGCCGTCATATATCAACTTTCCGTTTGCATCGTAGCAGGCGATCATGCCAGACGGTGAATTATATGAGAAGTCACCCACGATGATACGGCATTTCTTGAAGGACGCGAAGGTATATCCCTTCGGCATTGAATATATTCCTTTACCCTCATGCATGTCCGAGCTCCATCCGCCGAAATATATGGTTCCGTCTCCCCACATATACACACCTGTTCCTGTCCTTGTGACTTCGTCAACGAGTTCGCCACGGTACTTGTCTCCGTTTTCATATGACTCGTATTCAGATGTGATAAGTTCACTGATTCTGGTTGTCCACACATCTGAGGATATTAAACTTTTATTATCCTGGTTCTGAGATACAGACACATCTGCCGGGCTGCCTGAGACGCGCACAGCAGCATCTGCGTGCAGTGCCATTGCAAGGAAACTCACAAGAAGTATAGCAGATTTAAAATTCACCATACTCATAGATAATATATTAATAATCAATTGATTTTTTCAAACTAGAACATTTTTCTTCTCTTGAAGACCCAGAAGATGACAGCGATGGAAACCATCATCAAAACGAGGATGAGAGCCCACACCCATGGAGAACCGCTCAGGAAGCTTCCGAAGCTGATGTTCATACCGAAGAAGCTCGCGATGAGGGTAGGAGGCATGAGCATAAGGGATATGAGGGTGAACACCTTCATGATCTTGTTCTGGTCCAAGTTGATGATACCGAGAACAGTGTTCTGGAGGTACTCAAGACGCTCGAAACTGAAGTTCGTATGATTGATGAGTGAAGAAATGTCCTTGAGGAGGACGTTCAGTTTAGGCTGATACTCCTTTGGATACTTCGCACTCTTCAGGATGCTGGAGATAACTCGCTGCTTGTCGACGATGTTCTCGCGGATGAGCATTGTGTTGTCCTGCAACTGGTTGATGTCGATGAGGAATTCCTCGCTGATGTCTTCTCCCAAGCTCACCTTCTTGTTGTACTGGCTGATCTCTTTTGACACGAGCTCGACCATGTCGGCATCGAGGTCAATACGCTGTTCCAATATGCTCAGGAAGACAAGATGACCTGACTGATACATTTTCGGGAATGCCATGAGTCTTCTCTGAAGGTCAGTGAAACTCTTGAGGCGGCATTCACGGAGTGTTGTGAGGATGTCTCCGGAAAGAATGAATGAAACTGTCTCTTCATTGTACTCTTCCGGACCTGGGATCAAGTAGCTGGTGTTGGCGAAGATCGCTTTCTCAGTCTCTGAGAATCGTGATGAAATCTCGATCTCTTCCGCCTGTGCTCTGTTCTGGATAATCGTGCCCAGGAACGCCTCAGTAGCCCTTTTCTCCTCACCGGTAGGAGAAAAAAGGTCAATCCAAACTACATCATCGTATGTTACATTGGCGAAATCCGCCTCCGACTGGAAAAGCTCTATCTGTCCGTCTTTCTTGTAGAAGATTGAGATCATAACTCGTCCGTTTTAAGTTCCGGCCCAGTCGTCGGAACGAGTGAATACCTTACGAAACAGGCCCGCCTCATAAAAGGCAAGCTTGCAAATGTAATCATTTTTTACAAAATGACAACACCAACCCAAAGCAAAATCCATCCCACTGCCACCTGGGCATTATGTACCAGAGCCACTTCTCTGCTGCCTTGTATGGAAAATTACCAAATTTATACTATGTTTGCGATATACTTTAAAACTCCACATAATGAACAGAAGAGACATGCTCAAGGTCACAGGCGCTGCCATTGCAGGCACAAGCATCTTCGGCCCACGCGCACTGGCCGGCAACACCCCGGAATCCGAAACTCCATCCAAAATGCCTAAGGTCCTGGTTATCGGCGCACACCCGGATGACCCCGAAACCTGCTGCGGTGGCACCATCATCACCCTGAAGAATGCAGGATACGACGTAGTGGTAGTCTATATGACCAGAGGTCAGTCCGGTATTAGCGGAAAATCAAAAGAGGAAGCCGGAGCCATCAGGACACAGGAATCCCTCAACGCCTGCGAGATTATGGGAGTACGTTCAATCTTCATGTCACAGATAGACGGCTACTCGGAAATCAATGTTGAGAAATATGACGAGATGCGCGGGCTTATCATCCAGGAAAATCCTGACATCGTCTTCACACATTGGACACTGGACCTCCATCGCGACCACAGAGTGTGCTCTTGCCTCGTTCTTGAAGCCTGGAAGAGACTCAAATACAAGTTCGACCTGTACTTCTTCGAGCCTATGACCGGAGCCCAGGCACAGCTCTTCAACCCTACTGACTACATAGACATCACAGACGTTGCAGAACAGAAACGCAAGGCCTGCGACTGCCATGTGAGCCAAGGAATGGACCACATCTACTCCGACTGGCACGAACATATGGAACGCTTCCGCGGCTGTGAATTCCACTGCCAAAGAGCAGAAGCCTTCGTCCACCTCCGCCGCACCGGCAGCGACATCCTATAGTCACAGTCTCATCCTCAGTACCCCCACCAAGCAGCAACCCGCACACGGTCATAATACCCCCGCAAGTGAAGGGTATCTGTAGCGAAAACACTAGCAAAACGTCACAAACATAACTGGAATGGTGGGTATCTATAGCAAAAAGACCTCTGTAGTGCTACAGATGTAGCATCACCTTCTTCCGGTCCCTTAAGAACTACAGCGGAGCAACTGCAATTAAGCTAACACTCCGGCTCTCAGCACAAAGCAAGGGGCACGAGCCTTCAGACCGAGCTCGTGCCCCTTGCTTTGAGCAGCTGGCCCTCGTACCGGCCAGCTGCGTTGCGTCCAAAACCAAACTCCCCCACGAGCCACGCATCTGCCGGCGACCCGCTGGCAGATGCAAAATCGTCAACAGTAAAACACAGCACCGGCTAGAAAACGGCACCGACCAGAAAACAGCAACGGCTAGGAAACAAGGCCTACCAGTAAACAACACCGACCAAGAAACAACATCAGTCAGAAAACAACCAACGCAATGCCACCGGGGGCGGCAAATACGCTAGCCGCCCCCTCAAGACAAGCCGCGCGAGCAAAACCCAAAGGGCTCGCACGCCTTGCCTTGCGCCACCCCAACCGGAACGGACAACAAATTACCCCCAGTCCAACCACAGCCCCAAAGTTCTAGTGAACATCTGCACCCTACGAGATCAGACCACTCGATCATACCACTCCAAGCAGTTCTAGTGAACATCTGCACCCTAAAGCTCACTAGAAGTACCAGTTTTGACACAAAACACCCCAATCACCACAGTTCTAGTGAACATTTTCACTCTCAAACTCACTAGAACTAGCAGTTTTCAAACAAATCATACCATACCAAGCAGTTCTAGTGAACATTCACCCCAAAATCATCACTAGAACTCAACATCAGCATCCACCAGCATCCATCAGCCGCCCCCTCAAGGCAAAGGCCGTGACACCCAACTACCTCCCTCTCAATATATTAGGCAACAATTGGCGGGCAAAATCCCTAGCTCCAACACCTATCCCACTGAACTCCAATCACTTATCCGCACAAGACACACCCCACAGAACTATCCCAAGTCCCTCTCCTCTCACAACAGTCAAAATCCTGCACCGTTATGAGACAGCAAACGCCTCAGACACACTCCAAAAGCACATCACCTCTCACAACGGTCAGAAATATCTACCATTATGAGACAGCATATACCACACACATACCCGCAACGCACATAAGTTCTCACAACGGTCAGCAGAAACTACCATTATGAGAGTCAGTACCCCACAGAAGCACCGACAAAAGCAGATGCCTCTCACAACGGTCAGAAATATCTACCATTATGAGACAGCATATGCCATACACATATCCACAACACACATAAGTTCTCACAACGGTCAGCAGAAACCACCATTATGAGAGTCAGCACCCCACAGAAGCACCGACAAAAGCAGATGCCTCTCACAACAGTCAGAAATATCTACCATTATGAGACAGCATATACCATACACATACCCGCAACGCACATAAGCTCTCACAACGGTCAGCAGAAACTACCATTATGAGAGTCAGTACCCCACAGAAGCACCGACAAAAGCAGATGCCTCTCACAACGGTCAGAAATATCTACCATTATGAGACAGCATCCGTCTCAGAAAGCCCACAAAGCCAACTGCCTCTCACAACGGTTGCTAAAAAGTACCGTTATGAGAGGCAGTGTATTTCTTTAGAGTCCGTTTAGGCCCGCTTACGGCTTGAAGATCTGGCGGTTGATGATGGAGCGGCCGAGGGTGAGCTCGTCGGCGTACTCGAGGTCGTCGCCGAAGCCGAGGCCGCGGGCCAGTGAGGAGACTTTGACTCCGTACTGGGCTATCTGGCGGTAGATGTAGAAGGCTGTTGTCTCTCCTTCCACGTCGCCGCTGAGTGCCAGGATGACTTCTCCTGGGTTTGGTTCAAGGCCTGGGGCGTCTGCCTCAAAGAGGGCTTCAGGGCTGACCAAGGCAGCAACGCGTGACACTAACTGCTTTACGGTGATGTCAGACGGGCCGACACCGTTGATCGGTGATATGATACCACCAAGTACATGATACACACCGTGATACTGACCTGTGTTCTCAATACTCATCACGTCGCGCACACTTTCCACCACACAGATTGTGCGCTTGTCCCTAGAGCGGTCAGAGCAAATTGCACAGACGTCGTCATCTGAAATCATCATACAGTGTCTGCAGTACTTGACATCGTCTCTGAGGTGGTCAATCGCAGCTGTGAAATGGTGGACATTCTCCTGCGGCTGCTTGAGGAGGTGCAGAGCAAGGCGCAGGGCGCTTCGGCGGCCGACGCCGGGAAGCGAGCTGATTGCGTCTACTGCTTCTTCGAGCAGTTTTGAGGGGTATTTTTCTTTATATGCCATAGTCTTTTATTTAAATCCCCTATCAAGTCGGGGGTGACGTGGTGGTCAGCATGAATGGTACAACACCAGTTCGTCTATTGGGGACTTGATGAATTTTACGAAGTCGAGGCCGTAGGCGGGGGCGAGGGCGTGGAGGAGGGGTTCGCAGGCGCAGCCGAAGGAGCCGACGACGCCGACCCTGCGTGCGGCCTCGTTGTCTGATGCGCCGTGGCAGTAGCGGGAAAGTGAGCGCTTCAAAAAGGCCTCAAGACAGTCCTTTACTAATTCGCTTATATATTGATTATCAATATATTTCATTACAAAAGGAGTCATTGACCCCATAAAGGCTGAAGCTGCCTGCTCTTTGTAGACTTTGCGGACAATGCCGGCATAATCAAGACCGAATTCCTTGTCAAATTCAGCCGATATATCCTCCGGCACAAGCCCCTTTATGTAGTCTGCAAGAAAGGCCCTGCCCAGAGCGACACCGCTGCCTTCATCTCCCAGAACATAGCCTCCCGGGCGTATATTCCTGACAACTTTTCCGTCCTCATAAAGACAGCTGTTGGAGCCGGTTCCCATAATGGCAACCACTCCGCTGCCGTTGCCCCAAAGGGCCCTGGCGGCAGCTACGATGTCCGAATGGAACTCCACCTGAGCGAAAGGGCACCACATTGCCAGGGCAGCCTGCACGGGGGCAGCTGCTTCCGGAGACACCAGGCCGGCACCATAGAAGAAGATCTGCGACACAGTCTTCCCCTCCGGGTTCAGGACAGGCATTGCCTCTCTCATTATGCCTCTGATGTGGTCGTCGTCCAGACAGGTCGGACTGAGGCCGGCGGTCTGTGCGGAACGCACGGAGCCGTCGTCACAGAGGGCACGCCACGAGGTCTTGGTGGCACCGCTTTCAACGATTATTCTCATATATATCTACCATTACGTTTCCAATGGGCCCAGCCGTACACGGCAGACAGTGTGTATGCCGCATAAAGTGCTGTCATCCACCACATTCCCTGGGATGCGCACAGGATTGTGCTCATCAGGTCGGCGGCTATCCACAGCCACCATTGCTGGATGTAGGAGCGGACGAGCCACCAGGTTGCTATCGCGCTGAGGATCGTCGCTGCCGAATCCAGATAAGACATAGGGTTTTCCTGGAGAATGCCTGCTGAGTTGAGCCACTGCATGAGCTCCATAAGGCCGAAGGTTCCGAGCACCATCACCACTGCACTGGCCACTACAGTCTTTGCAGTCAGCCTGTTCAGATGGATCCTGTCGCCTTCCGGCTGAGCCTCAGCCACAACGTCCGAGCCTCCTTCCGCCACAAGTTTCTTCTTGTCCCTGCTCCACTGCCACAAACCGATGAAGGCTGTCACAAGGTAGTAGGTGTTCAGAGCAAATGACGCATACAGACCCTGACGGAAGAACACCCACATGGCCGCAACGCTCGTAAGAACGCCGATAACCCACATGAAGTTCTTCTGACGGATCTCCAGAATAATATAAATCACCCCGGTGACCAGGGTGAATATCTCTACTACATTCATCTTAAAGATCCCCGATCGAGTCGGGGATGACTGTTAACGAAGACGAGGATGACCAGTTAGAGGACCTCGATAACCAGTTAGAGGACCTCGATAAGCTCTACGATGAACTTCAGTGTTGCGTATGGAGGGATCGCACCTGGAGCTCCGTGCTCGCCGTAACCGAGGTTGTAAGGGATGTAGAACTCATACTTAGAGCCCTCTGACATAAGCTGAACGCCCTCTGTCCATCCTGCGATGACCTGGTTAAGACCGAACACTGCTGGCTCACCACGCTTGTAAGAGCTGTCGAAGATCATTCCGTTAAGGAAAGAACCCTCATAGTGGCACTTAACCTGGCTTGTTGCTGACGGCTTCTTGCCTGCGCCTTCCTCAAGCACCTTGTACTGGAGACCGCTAGGAAGAACTACAACACCCTCTTTCTCAGCGTTGAGTCTGAGGAATGTCTCGCCCTCTTCACGCATAGCAGCGCTCATAGCCTCTGCCTCAGCCTTCTGCTCAGCCTCGATCTCAGCGAAATACTTGTCGAGAAGCTGGCCAGCCTCCTGGAATGAAACTGCAGGCTCTGAACCTGTAAGTACAGCCTTTACACCGGCTGCGAAATCATCGAATTCGATAGTCTTGATGCCTGATGACATCATATTGTGGGCAATGCTCATGCCCAATGCGTAACTGTTCTTGTCCATAATTTTATACTATTATATAATATACAACTTTTCATTTATATAGATCCTCACGTCACTTCGTTCCTCAGGATGACAGTGGAGAAGCGTCACTTCGTTCCTCAGGATGACAGTGGGGAAACGTCACTTCGTTCCTCAGGATGACAGTGGAGAAGCGTCACTTCGTTCCTCTGTAGAGATTCCCGGTCAGGCCGGGAATGACGTGAAAACATATCTCCGCAAAGGTAGTAAAATTTCGTGCCGCACCAACCATCGCAACAATCACGGCTATCAACTTTGCAGCGATCACTGTTTTCAACTTTGGCGGCAGTCAGTTCTTCAACCTTTGCGCGGATGGTGATCCATGATGTTGCGGTGCCATGTGCTGCTTTCCACATGCATATATATCTCCGTCGTCGTGATGCTTTCGTGTCCCAGCATATCCTGTACCAATCTCAGGTCCGCACCGTTTTCGACGAGGTGGGTCGCGAAGGAATGGCGGAAGGTATGCGGAGATATATCCTTTCGAATGCCGGCGACGAGCGCCTGCTTCTTTATCATCTTGAATATCGACTGGCGGCTGATTCGGCTTCCGAATCTGTTCAGGAACAGGATGTCGTCGTCCGCCGGCGTTGCCGGCTCAGGACGTTTGTCCATATATTCCTGCACTGCCTTGACGGCCATCTCCCCTATCGGCACCAGACGTTCCTTGTCGCCTTTTCCGATGACACGCACGAAACCTTCGTCGAAATATATCGAGGATATACGGAGGTCTGACGCCTCCGAAACTCTGAGGCCCGAGCCGTACAGCATCTCCAGGATCGCCCTGTCGCGTACGCCCTGCCAAGTGGATATATCTACGGATTCGATTATCGCGACGACTTCCTCAACTGCCAGCACATCAGGAAGATATCTTCCGAGCTTCGGCGAGTCCACTCTGTCGCAAGGGTTGTCCCGGATGACTCCTTCGATGACCAGCCAGCTGAAGAATGAACGCAGCGAGCTGAGCACGCGGGCCTGGGTGCGTTTGGAAAGGTTGGTCCTTGAACCTATATATATTTCTATGTCCTCGGGCTGGATCAGCTCCGGGCTGCAAGGGGTTTCTTTCAGGAATGCGGACACATCAGAGCAATACGATGCCACAGTGTTCTGTGACATCGCACGCTCTATCTTGAGATAGTTTCCGTAGTCCTTTAAGATCTTCAAGTCTGATGATTAAAGAGTTGCGTACTTGCGACCGTATTCAAGATGCTGCTCGAGGAAGTCTTCGTTGTAGACGATCTTGTAGTCAACCACTTTGCCACCCTTCTCCACTGGAACGATGTCCGGGTTGATATATCCGCCGTATGGCTTGAGGTTGAGTGTAGCGTAACGCTCGAGAACCTCCTTGTGGAGGGCTGGGTCGATGTCCACTGCATATTTCTCAACGAGAGCCTTTCCTGCTGCGTAGTCACCCTCTGACTTGATGCGCTGCACCTCAGCGAGGAGCTCGCCGAAGAGGCCTCTCAATGCCTCGAAGTCGTTAACCACGAAGTAAGTCTTTCCGTCGCGAATCTTCTTCTCAATTACGTTATTTGCAAGACCCTTCTCGTAGCACCAGTCAGCGATGAGCTTACGGTTCTGCATGTGAGCCTCCATGTTCTTCTTACCGAACTCGACACGTGTGAACTGAGTGAAGATACCGTTTCTGATGTAGCTTGAGTACTGTGCCTTATATGCATCGGTGTCAGGGAGGATACCGAGCTCAACAAGCTTAGGATCAGCGAGATAGTAGAGTCCGAAGAGGTCTGCACGTGTCTCCTCGAGTGTAGAGTTGAACTCTCCGAGGGCGTTCGGATCCACTCCTGGAAGGAGCTGTCCCGAACCGTGGCCGAGACACTCGTGGAGGTCAGTGTGGAGGTTGTTGGTGAGTGCACCGTACTTCTTCTCAGCTGCCATCTCTTCCTCTGACCAAGCGAACTCTGCGAGTACGCTCTTAGGAGACTCCTGAGCTGACTTAGAAGCTGCTTCTGTGAGGTTTGCGATAGTCACTGACTTAGAGCCGTGGTCTCTTCTGATCCAGTTTGCATTCGGGAGGTTGATTCCGATAGGAGCTGCCGGGAAGCAGTCACCTGCGAGCATAGCTGCGTTGATAACCTTTGCAGTCACACCCTTCACCTGAGCCTTCTTGAAGCGTGCATCCACTGGTGAGTTGTCCTCAAACCACTGTGCATTGTCACTGATGAGCTCTGTGCGACGTGATGCCTGAACGTCCTTGTAGTTCACGAGGCCTTCCCAAGTAGCCTTGCGGCCGAGCGGGTCGTTGTAGTCCTCGACGAAACCGTTCACGAAGTCCACTGTTCCGAGGGTGTCGTTAACCCACTTGATATTATAGGTGTCCCAAAGTTCGAGATCACCTGTTCTGTAGTACTCTACGAGGTCAGCGATGTACTCCTTCTGAGTCTCGTTCTCTGCTACTGCAGCTGCCTTCTCGAGCTCTGCGATGATCTTCTCGAGAGCTGGTCCGTAAAGACCGCCTACCTTATATACTTCCTCTCTTACAACACCGTCAGCACCCTTTACTACCTTGCTGTTGAGACCATAAGAGATCGGAGTAGGATCGTTAGGATCCATAAGTGCAGCATAGTAAGCCTCTACCTCTGCGCGTGTAACGCCTTCGTAGAAGTTCACTGCAGACTCAGCCACGATGTCCTTTGCACCCATAAGCTTTCTTGCCGGCATGATGGTCGGGTCGAAGATTACAGGAAGGAGCTCAGCACAAGCCGCCTCTTCTCCTACTGCTGTCATGAGGGAAGCGAAATACTCCTGTGAGCACTCTGGGAAGAACTTGTCCTCAGCATAGTGGTGGTGGATACCGTTGCTGAAGAATACTCTCTTGGCATAAGTCTGGAACTTAGCAAAGTCCTCGCTTGTGCGGTCGCCCTTGTAGTTCTCAAGAATGTTCTCAAGCACCTTTCTGATCTTGAGGTTGTACTTGTTATTCTGCATCCAGATGATGTCACGGCCGTACTTCGAAGCCTCACCGAGGTGGTAGATGTACTCCTTCTGCTGAAGAGTAAGCTCGTCCCATCCCGGAACCTGATACTTCATCACCTTGAGGTCAGCGAACTCGTCCACGAGGTACTTGAACTCGCCCTCCTGCGCCTTCTCAGCACAGCTGGCAGCCGCCGCAGCGACACCTGCAAAACAAATCATTTTCACTAAAAATTTCATATTCGTTAATTAATTAAATTATATCAATCATTAATGAGCCCACAAAGTTAACAATAATCTGTCACTGGGCAATAATATAAAGATATCTCCATTCGCTTCGCTCAGTCGATATGACAGACGGCAGTAACTCAGTGTCCTATGGCCAGTCGATATGACAGACGGCAGTAACTCAATGTCCTATGGCCAGTCGATATGACAGACGGCAGCAAGATTGCAATAAAATTTTCGGGTAGCGGTTTTTTGGTTATCTTTGCAGCGTCAAAATTTGGATTGATGAATAATTTGAAGATATACAATAAGATATTAAGTGTGATATTCTGCGTTCTGGTGGCTTTAATTGCCGGAAGCTGTACGGTCAGCGAATGGGAGGAAGGCTTCCTTCCTGGCGAGACTACCGGCAGCAACAGCGATGGCGTCAATGGAAATGCCGGAGACCGTGCTCACAATGAGGACCGCAGAAAGGTGCTCCTGCTTTATTCAGCAGGCTACAATTCCCTCAGGAACTATCTCCTGGAGGACATCCAGGACCTGAAGTCAGGCTGGCTTCCAAGGGACTATCCAAACCACGACATACTTCTTGTCTACACTCACACCCCTAAGAGCAACAGTGCCTATGGCATCCCGACGACACCTTATCTTATAAGGTATTACGAAGGAGATGACGGACTCCCTGTGGCTGACACACTCGTCACATATGAGGCTGGAACACACTCGGCTACTGCAGAGCAGTTCAATAACGTGCTCACCTTTGTAAAGAACAACTTCCCGGCTGGAAGCTACGGAATGGTGTTCTCGTCACACGCGACAGGCTACCTCCCTTCCGGATTCTACAACAAGCCGGAAAACTACGAGTTCATCCCTAAGAAATCAAGGATGAAGCAGTTCGGTCTGAGCATGGATCAGGACGAGCACCAGGGATTCAGCACAGCTCCAGTACCGTACTATGAGCTGGAGTTCGACCCATCGCTTCCGCTGACAAAGAGCATCGGACAGGATCAGGTCGGAAGTGCAGGCAACTATGTGTCATACGAAATGGAGCTTGCGGAATTCGCTGAAGCATTTCCGATGAAGTTTGACTACATCCTTTTCGATGCATGCCTTATGGGCGGTATCGAAGTGGCGTACGAACTCAGAAACGTATGCGACCGCATCGGATTCTCACAGACGGAGGTTCTTGCCGAAGGACTCAACTACAAGACCTTGACGGAGCACCTGCTGAAGAACACAGTTCCTAATCCGCAGGCCGTATGCGAGGACTATTTCTCTCAGTACATAAAGCAGAGCGGAGTTTACCAGTCAGCTACCATTTCCCTTATCGACTGCCGTGAGCTGGAACCGCTGGCAGAAGTGTGCAAGAACATCTTCACAAACCATCGTGCGGGACTCCAGGCGATAAGGATGTCAAATGTACAGCAGTACTACAGAGGCAGCTACCGCTATTTCTATGATCTCAAGAGCATCATCCAGGAAGCAGGAGCGACAGCGCAGGAGATGGCGGAGCTGAAGGCGGCTCTTGACAAATGCGTGATTTACGGTGCCTTCACCCCTAAATTCATGGATGAGTTCAGGATTCTGACTTACAGCGGATTCAGTATGTATCTGCCAAGAGACCTGAGCACGGCATTCTACTTTGAGGAATTGAACATGTACTACCAGACCCTCGCCTGGAACAAGGCCACAGGACTGGTGAAGTAACTTACAGCCGAAAGTGGCAACAATTTCTCATCTAATCTTTTGACATTTAAATAATTTATCTATCTTTGCAGCCCCATAAAAAGCAGAGGTGCTTTTTGGTGCAATGGGGTTCGGCCTAGTGCCGGACTGAGTAACACATTTTAAACATTTTTTAGACAATGAAGCACATTGAACTCAAAGGCCAGGTTCGCGAAGCTGGCAACAAGGCAGCAGTTAAGGCTGTACGTAGAGCAGGACAGGTTCCTTGCAACATCTATGGACTCGGATTGGAGAACATCCTCTTCACTATCGATGCACAGGACCTCAAGACTATCACTCACACTCCTAACTCATACATCATCGACCTCCAGCTCAGCGACGGAAGAAATGGTTATGCAGTTATCCACGAAGTACAGTATCACCCAGTATCAGACGAGCCTCTTCACGTAGACTTCCTCTTCGTATCTGAGGACAAGCCAGTTACTATCGAGGTTCCAGTTCTCGTAACAGGACACGCAGAGGGTGTTAAGATGGGTGGTAAGCTCCTCGTTTCAAGCCGCAAGCTCCGCGTTAGCGCAATGATGGACAAGCTTCCTGATATCCTCGAGGTAGATTCAACTCCTCTCAAGATCGGTAAGCAGATCGTTGCTGGCGACCTTAACTATGACGGCGTTACAATCGTATCACCTAAGGCTACTATCATCTGCTCAGTACGTCCTACACGTGCAACTCAGCAGGCTAAGATGGAGGCTCAGCAGGCTGGTAAGAAGAAGTAATCAAGCCTGATTTGGTATGAATTATTTGATCGTCGGTTTAGGAAACATCGGCGTCGAATATGCCAACACCAGACACAACATGGGATTTATGGTATTGGATGCCTGGGCTCAGGCATCCAATATTGTTTTTGAGTCTGGAAGATACGGCAGCACGGCGACTGTTTCATTCAAGGGAAGGAAGTTCACTCTTCTGAAGCCTTCCACATACATGAATCTCAGCGGCAAGGCAGTCCGCTACTGGAT
>CANBDZ010000059.1 GCA_947367375.1 uncultured Bacteroidales bacterium
CAGTTCGCAGGTTCTTCATCAGTTCCAGCACACGTTGAGATGATGGGATTCCTCGGCATCGGTAACAACCCAATGGTAGGTTGTACTGTAGCTTGCGCTGTTGACGTTGCTACTGCGCTTAACAAGTAATTGTCATGCCCGACCTGATCGGGCATCTCATTACCAAATACTTACGAGAGATACTCCGTTTGGGGTATCTCTTTTTTTCGTACAATATTTGCAAATGTTATATATGTGTTATACATTTGTGATATAAAATATATGAAGAAGATGGAAGCTACTATTGAAAGAACTCAGACAGCATTCAGACTTAGCAATGAGTTGCTGAAGAGATTAAAGGCTGAGGCACGTAAACAGAACCGTAGTCTTAATAATTTTGTGGAGAGCGTTCTGATGGATGCTGTCTATCGTACACCAAATGCAAAAACATTGGCTGCAGTGAAAGAAGCGAGGGAAAATAAAAATCTGGAAACTATCAATCTGGATAATCTTGAGGGGTTTATTGAGTCATTGTAAGGAATATGAGGATGGGGGCATATAAATTTAAACAATTATGCAGCATGAAAACAGAAGTAAATCCTAAAGATACAGTCAGGGCAGAGGCATTTGAAATGTGGATGACGTCACCTATGCCTATGGTTACCCTTACTAAGACTTTTGATGTGAGCAACCTGGTTAAAGCAGGAAGGAAGTCAGGTGTGAAGTTCAATGCTCTTCTTTGCTGGTGTATTGGAAAGGCGGCAACTCAGGTAAAGGAGTTCTATCTTCTTCCTGAGAAGGATAAACTGTATCAATATGATACCATTGCAGTAAATGTCATTGTCAACAATAGCAAGGGTGGGATCAATTCATGCGACATCCCGTTTACCGAGGATGTAGCAAAGTTTGTTGAAGCGTACAATGTCCTTACAAGGCAGACTGCGGAAAAGTGTGAAAGTTCTTTTCTTGAAGATTATATGATCGTGGGAACTTCAGCAATGGTGCAGACTGAGCTTGACTGCATTGTGAACCAGTACACAGACAAGTTCTGCAATCCGATGGTAATGTGGGGCAAGTACCGTAAAGGCTGCTTCAAGACCACGCTCCCGATCTCTTTCCAGTTCCATCACGTCCAGATGGACGGAGGACATGGCGCTATGTTTCTGGAGTTGTTGCAGAGGGAAATAAGAAACTACTGCTGTACTCAATAGTGTAATAAAGATAGAGACATGAAGAAATTATTTATCATACTTTGCACTGTCGTGTTTTTTGCGGCTTCTTGTGACCGATATGGTGAGATTTGGGATGAGCTTCGTGAGCACGAACAACGTATTGAACAGCTCGAAAAGCAATGTCGTGAACTGAACTCAAACGTAGAGGCCATTCAAACTATCCTCACGGCAATCCAACAGAATGATTATGTGACAGAGATCATGAAGATTGTGGAGGATGGAGTGGAAGTCGGGTACTGCCTGACATTTGCCAAGGGAGGAATAGTGAACATATACCATGGAACCAATGGATCGAATGGAAGCACTCCAAAGATTGGCGTACAGAAAGCCAGCGACGGTGAGTACTATTGGACTTCTGACGGCGAGTGGCTGACTGATGACCAGGGTAATATGATTCCGGCGATTGTGGCTGATCCGGACGGAGGGTATGCGACTCCGCAGTTCAGAGTTGCCGACGGGGTGTGGTATGTGTCGTATGATAATGGCAACAGCTGGAGGGAGATCGAGGCTCCGGAAAGCAATAATGCTCAGTTTTTCAAAAGTATAAGGTTTGACGAAACGTCAGTATATATAGAGTTGGTGGATGGTACTGTACTGACTGTTCCACGCTCAAAGGAATCCGGTAACTCGGATCCTCTTTATGGATATACTCAGATCCCGCTTTCATATGAGCCGTCTGCCTGGTCGCGTGCGACTGTGGCTGCGAACGGAATAGGAACTGAGGGGTCAAAGACTGACAGATTGGCATATACGACTTGTTTTGAGATCCCTGTGTCTCAGAGGATCAAGGTGGTGTGTGCTGACGGATATCAATGGGGTGTCAGAAGTGGTGCGAGTGCTACAAATTTGGCTAATAACCAGTTCTGGTTGTGGAGTGGAGACGAACTTCAGCTTCCTCACACAGCGGAAGGCGGTAAATTCTACGTGATCTTCAGAAAATCCAATCTGGTCGAATACCCATTCAGCCGTATGAGTCAGCCATCGCAGGTTGAGGAAATTACCAGGGATGACATAGAGGTGATGAAGCCTTGTCTGTATTTCAAGGATGAGTATTCTGCGGAGTTTGACACATCTGACTACAGGCTTGTGCATAAGTTGTCGACAGAGACTTCAGCATGGATTTCATCGACAGTCGGTGCGAATGGTCCTAATGCCGACGGCTCTTCAAACACCAGGCTTGCCTATAATATAGCGTTGCCGGCAAGTCTGCTTCAGGAAAACGATGTGATAATGGTCACTTGCTCGCCTGAGTACCAGTGGGGAGTCAGATCAAGCAAGGACTGGGGTACGACCTATCCGAATAATTCGTATTGGTATAACAGTGGAACTGCGATCCGTTTGAGTTATAGCGGAACAGCGCCCTTGACATTCGGCACAGCGACTGACTTTTATGTGATATTCAGAAAGGCAACGGCTTATAATGCCGTGTGGTCGGATGAGGGTGCGCAAGTTATTTCCAAGGAAAATATCCCAGAAATCAATGCCTCGATATATACAGCCAAAGATTATAGGACAGGTTCCGATGCTGTCAGCACTGAAGTCAAGACTTATTTCCTTAATGAGCTAGAAAAGACCAAGACTACAGTCAAGAGCCTGATGACTGAGCCTTGTCTGGTCTTCCCGTTGGTGACAGACATCCATTATATGAACTCTCCGGAAAGACCGGAGTCGTTTAATGATTGCATTAACAATATGTTGGAACTGTCTAAATATTTCAAGTTTGATTTTGTCGCCTGCCTTGGTGATATGATCCAGGGTAACACTCCGCAGAGCACATCCCAGAAGTATGCGGACCACATCCTGACTCAGTTTGCGAGGATTGATGCCCCGTTCTATCCTTGTGTGGGAAATCATGATGACAACAGGTACTATTCGTCTGCTACATTCACTCACACCCAATTGTTTATGAACTATATCCGTAACACAAAGGATGTGGTTTGTGACAGGACATCGATGTGTGGAACCAACTATTATAAGGATTTCCCGGAACTGGAGTTGAGGTGTATATTCCTGAATGCAAACACAACAGGTCAGTATGGATATTCGTATGACACCTGCAACTGGTTTGATGAAGTTGTGGAAGATAGCCCTTACAGATTTTTGGTGTTTACCCATATATCTCCAGCGCCTGAACATAATTTAAAGGCGTCTCTTGGAGACATACCTGGAAATACCCGCATAAGTGAGACTTGCCAGAATTCTGACAAGTTCATAATGTTGTTCTGCGGTCATAACCATTATGATGCTACATTCACAGAGCCGTTCATGGCCTGCAGTGTAAACAACCAGAAATTTGAAAACAACAGTGGATACGGATCCAGTTACTGGCCAGCAGGTGCTGTGAATCCGAAGAGGACACTTGGGAATGCTACTGAAGACTGCTTTGATGTAGTGGTTGTCCGCCCTGGCAGCAAGAAGATCAATCTTGTGCGCTTCGGAGCAGGTGAGGACAGAGCGCTGGAATATGAGAACTGATGATAGAGATATGAAACGTTTGTTGTTTGCCCTTCTTGCTGCAGTTTACTGTGCCGCAGCATGTCATGTTGTGGAGTCGTCTGAGGCTGTGGTGGCTGAGGATGATGTGCTCTATGCGCGTATTGAGCAGGGGGAGGTGACAAGGACAACTATGAACGAAGCAGGTAATGTGCTTTGGTCAGAGGATGACAGGATTGTGGCGTTTATG
Source organism: uncultured Bacteroidales bacterium (assembly GCA_947367375.1). Lineage (GTDB taxonomy): Bacteria > Bacteroidota > Bacteroidia > Bacteroidales > UBA932 > Cryptobacteroides. Next base: position 3,895 of record CANBDZ010000059.1, read on the forward strand.
GGTACGCCGAATGGTCAGTGTTATCAGGTGGTGTCTTCTTTTGCGGGCAAGAACTATGCAGATTTTGTAAGTACATCATCTGCGGCAAGCGCTGCTTTGTCCGGCGGAGCAGAATGGGACCATATAGTAGCATATTATCCTTATAATGAGAGTGTTGAGTGTGCTGAATCATCAGGGGGCTACAGACTTGGCGTGGTCCTCCCGTCTGAACAAGAGTATGCTCCGGCGACTTTCAGCGACGGCACCTGGCCGATGGTTGCTGTCAGTGAGACCAACAAGATTACTTTTCAGAATGTCTGCGGCGGAATGCTTCTCCAGCTCAAGGGTACGAATAATGTAAAATCGATAACCGTACAGGGTAAGAATAAGGAGAAACTTTCTGGTGAGGCTAAGGTGATTGCCTATGCAGACGGCAGCAAGCCGTCAATCAGTATGACAGAAGACGCGTCGGAGGTCGTTATCCTGAATTGCGCAGATGCTGTCCAGCTGTCTCAAACCATAACAACCGAGTTCATATTAACTCTTCCTCCAACCGAATTCAGCAAGGGTTTCAATGTTACGGTCACTGATGACAAAGGTCAGATTCACATCATAGAAACAGACAAGGCAAATACCGTCAAGAGGTCGGAACTCCTGGTAATGCCGGCTGTTGATCTGGATGTTGCAAACTATCCCGGTTGTCCTTATATAAATAACGCTGTGTTCTTCGGTGACAGCATTATGCACGGAGTGTATTCGTACTACGAGGAAAGTACGGATGGTAAGATCCTGAGAAAGAACGGCTTTGACAGCAATTCCAACACTCATCTGAGGATACCGGACTATTTCGGATTATATGCGGATGCAACGGTGACAAATAACGGCAAGCGAGGCTCCGGATGGATTACAGACACCAGGAATCTGGGCAATGCGCTTGAAATGTCGAACCAGACAGACTTTACAAAATACGACTTTGCAGCCTTCTGCCTGGGCATCAACGACTGGATCCAGGGAGCCCAGATAGGAAGTCTGGATGAGCCTGGAAAGACGGGCGGAGCCATCTCGGAAGGTACTGTGGTTGCAAATATGATCGCCTGCTTTGAGAAAGTCCGCAATGAGAATCCTCAGTGCAAGATAGTGGTGTATTCTCCATATATCAGTTGGGGGCAGCGCTCTGACGGAGGTGATTATACCGCCAACACGCTTTATGGAAATGAAAGTACAGATTATGCTCTAGGAGCAAAGAATAAGGCAGGTTACACTCTCCAGGATCTGATCGATGTGATCGATGAGGTGTGCAGCCACTATGGCATCCGTCATGTGCCTCTGAGCCAGAGCAAGGTCTGCACTCTGGATAATGTAAAAGATATAATGATAGACGGTCTCCACCCATCCCGTGAGGCCCGCCCGGCGCTGGCTCTTGAAATCCTCGAGCAGTCCGGATATGAAATGTAAAATCTCACCATCGGATATGAAGAAACTTTTCACAATACTTTGCACCACCCTGATGCTGGCCCTTGCAGGCTGTCAGCACGAAGACATCTGGGACAAACTGAATGATCACGAGCAGAGGATCGAGCAGCTGGAGAAACTGTGCAGGGAGCTGAACTCAAATGTCGAGGCTATCCAGACCATCCTCACAGCCGTTCAGCAGAATGACTATGTCACAGAGGTGATGAAGATAATGGAGGATGGCATTGAGGCAGGATATAGCATAACATTCGCAAAGGGAGGAACTGTGAATATATATCACGGCAGCGACGGTGCGGATGGAAGTGCACCGAAGATCGGTATCCAGAAGGCCGCGGACGGCGAGTATTACTGGACCTCAAACGGCGAGTGGATGACCGATGAAGATGGTGCCAGAATACCGGCTGTCGTTGCAGACGACAGCAACGGTCAATATATTACCCCTAAATTCAGAATCGCCGAAGGCGTATGGTATATTTCTTATGACAACGGTAATTCCTGGAGGCCGGTCGAAATTGGCAACGCCGGTGGCGACCTTATCGTCGACGTGACGTGCGAGGGCCGCAGCGTCTATATTACCCTCGCCGACGGAACAGTGCTGACGCTTCCGTATGGAATGGATTCGAGGACAGTTGATCTCTTTATATTCATGGGTCAGTCGAATATGGTGGGACGTGGCGTCGCTGCCCAGGCACCGAAAGTGCCGGAGGATTGGGGATATGAATATAAGGCCATATCAAATCCGGGCAAGCTTCTCCCGGTGGTCGAACCTTTCGGCTTGGATGAGGAAAACTCCAAGAGCGGCGTTGTGGACAACAGGAGGTCCGGATCGATGGTGTCGGCTTTGATTAAGACATATTACGAAAGGACAGGTGTGCCTGTGGTGGGAGTGTCCTGCTCAAAGGGCGGCACGGCCATTTCATTCTGGAAGCCGGGCGGAGGACCGCTTAATGATGCCATCAGCAGATACAATGCAACTGAAAAGTGGCTTCAGGAGAATGGCTACATCATCAGGAACAAGTATATGTTCTGGCTTCAGGGAGAGACGGATGCATATAACAAGCTGTCGGCGGAAACCTACAGAAAAAGTCTTAAAGCCCTTGTCAATGAGATGCTTACAAAGACGAGTCTTGAGAAATGTATGATGGTGAGAGTTGGCAAGTTGGGAAAGACTGTGACAAGTGACTTCACCTTGTGTGACGGCATCATCGATGTGCAGACTGAGCTTTGCAGGGAGTACAAGGAGATGGTCATGGCTTCCACTATGATAGCCGGATTTGTGGAGGGTGGACAGATGTATGATTACTGGCACTACACTCAGGAAGGCTACAATATGCTCGGCGAAGACGTGGCTAAGAATGTTGCGTTCTATGTAAATAATGGTATTGAGCCGTATATGTATGATCCGCATACTGATGACCTGTATTATCCTGTGACCAAACACAAATCACTGACAGAGGAATTGGCGGTGCCGGATGAGCCCGAGGTGGATGAGTCGGAGTACGATTTCAGCAATACGACGTGGTATTTGGATCATACCAAGAACAGTTCGAAATTCACCTCTTCATGCAATATCAAAGGACGAGGCTGGGCAATCGCAGATTCGAATCCTGCATATGACTGTCTTATAGGCAAGCCGATCAACATCGCTGCGTTCTACACCAACAAGACCAGTCAGACAGTGACAGTGATGAAGGTGCCTTATTATAAGTCGACTACAGGAGAGGTCATTGCAACCGTCACTGCAACTATTCCTTCAGCAACCAAGCAGCTGGCAGTCATCACCTTCCCTGAAGTGACACTCAAGGACGGGGAGTATCTGTCGCTTTTCTCGCAGGAGGATTCAGACATTCAGTTCTATTATTCGACATCAGCCGTGACCGATGCAGCCGGCGTTACAGACAACGGATTCAATTCCAGATTGCCTATCCTTTATGGAACGGAAACAAACTGGTGGTCTCTCACAACTAATATGAGCCTTGGCTGGTCCTTCGGCTACCAGGCCAATGAAAACGGCGGAAACACAGAAAACGTCGGCTCCGGCGAAGGGGAGTGGTAAAAGAAGACCACCTTCCGTTGTGATGAAGGTGGTCGATGTTGTTTTCTGTTATCTTCTGACAAGCTCGTCGAATGCTTCGATGCGCTTTGTGATGAAGTCTCTCACATATGCCACTTCGGCGTCGTATGAGCCGAGAGCCTGGCAGTTCATGTGAACCTTCTGGTTGAGGATCTTCCATCTCTTGAAGTTGAGGTCCTGGGACTCCTGAAGGAGTTCGGCATTCTCATCAAGTACAGTGGTAAGGTCTCTAAGACCGTTGTTGAGGGCCTCTTCCCAGAGCTCTATAAGGCGTGCCTTTGCAGCAGGATCTTCCTGGACGATTCTGGTAACCATCTGTTTTACCGCGTCGCTTGCAGCAGAACCGCGTGACTTGTAGATGTATTCGTAGAGATTGTTTATAGGGAAGGTTCTGTAGTCGTTTTCGAATGCAAGGTCGTAGTCCCACGCCGGTCCGGTGTAGAGCACTCCGTCAGCAGCATCCTTGTACATGTACACACTCCAGAATGTGTCTGTGTTGCCGCAGAACTCTCCGATGATGAAGTTGCGGAGGAAGCTGTCAAGGTCGAGATGCTTGCGATAACCGTTTTCAAGGTCGCTGAAGTTTGATGCAAACGCAGCAGCCTCCATCTTGTTGAAGTAGTTGGTGATGAATGCGATCTGCTGGTCGGTGATCTCGTCATCATCCGGGTGCTTGATAGTTACAGGAGTACCTTTCTTTGAGCTGAACCACACGTCTTCGCTGTAGGCATATGCATCAATCTCAATAAGATAGCCATCCTTGGCCTCTACTCTTCCACTTGCTGCTTCCACCTGGTCGCAGAGCTGGTAGCAGCCTCTGTACTCTCCATTGACGATAACATCTACAGGGTGGCAGAACGGAGTGTATGTCTGGCCTACAGTCCTGCTTACCTCAAATGCGAGCATATTGCGCATCAAAGTCTTGTCTCCGTAGTTGCTGATCAGGGTCCATTTCTTGGCTGAAGCAGGAGCTCCGAGCGGGCTCTGCTTGCTGTCGAACTTCAGTCTGTACGGCTTCTTAGGGAAGTCCCAGCTGGCGTTTCCGCGGCCGCGGACCTTGGTCTCTTCGCCTGACAGAAGGTCTGTTCCGTCATTTGATATTATATATACATTACATCCGATTTCAACTTCCTTTGATACGATTTCCTTTGCGTCGTAAGTATTGATCACGACGGTAGGGAGGTTTGTCAGCTGGTAGAGCTTCGAGTCGTCACCCTCAGAAGGGTAGCCGTGGAATTCGACTTCCGAGACGTTACATCTTACGTCGTTAGGGCTGACATAGCGGATGTATCTGAAACCACGTGAGCAGTCAACGTCTCCGTACTGCATGGTTCTGTTGACTCCCTTTTCTCTAACGATATATATAGGAAGCGCATCACTGAAGTCAGGCTCATTCGCACCCTCGAAGAGGGCGAGCTGTACACGGTCCTGATGGTCGATACGAGGTGACCAGCCAACTTTGGTGATGACGTGTTTCTCGCCAAGGTCAAGACCAACCCAAGTCTGTGAGCGGTCGTATGAAGCGAAGAAGGTGTTGTAGTCACCGTCGAATACATTCTGCTTGGTGTTGACTGTTGTAGTCTTTGCATTGTTGGTGTAGTCAATGGAATACTGGCTTCCGATGACTGTACCTTTAAGACGCTGAGGCTCAGACGGCTTTTCAGGCTCCTGAGGTTTCTCAGGCTCCTGTGGCTTCTCCTGCTCCTGAGGCTTTTCAGTCTCGTTCTGATCCGGAGTAGGAACATGTATCATAGGGTCACAGCTGCAGAGGAACATCGCAGCAAGCATCAGGGAAATAAAATGCAGTTTTTTCATATGACAGTAAGTGTGTTAGAATCCGCAAATATAACAAAATCATCATTTATATGATGAGGTTTTGGAGCCAGTAAGTGAGAATTCCCGCAAGAAAGCCTATGCAGGCTATCCAGCTGAAGTGGCGCAGGTACCATCCGAAGGGGATGTCCTGCAGGCCCATCACGACAACTCCGGCAGCAGATCCTATTATCAGCATGCTTCCTCCTACGCCTCCGGTGTATGCGAGCAGTTCCCAGAAAGTGCCGTCAACTCCATATAATTCGGCTCCGACTCCCGATGTTACTACGTCGTACATTCCCATACATCCGGCTACAAGAGGCACGTTGTCCACTACTGCTGAAAGAAAGCCGATTGCTGTGGTGACAATGTATGGGTTGCCCTCCGAAACACGTCCCAGGTAATTTCCGGCAGCCTTCAGCACTCCGACTTCAGAGAGGACGGCCACAGTCGTCAGTATGCCAAGGAAGAACAGGATAGTGCTCAAGTCGATTTTGCGGAGCAGGTGTGAGATGTCTGTCACAATCCAAAGTATAGCCAGGATCAGCAACACGCCCATAAAAGGAGGCAGGCCGGTCATAAAGCGGAATACAGGGACGAAAAGCAGTCCGCCTACGCCAATACAGAAAACTGTCAGACTCTGTCTGGAAATCTCACGCGAGCCTTCTTCAACAGGATTTTCAAGCCTGCCTTTCAGGAAGAAACTGACTATAAATGCAGGGATGATGACGGACGCCAGTGACGGCAGGAACAGCGACCGTAATACACCGAAGGTGGATATATATCCTTTGACCCAAAGCATTATCGTCGTGACGTCGCCGATAGGGGAGAAGGCGCCGCCGCTGTTGGCACTGAGGATCACCATCGAGGCGTAGAGAAGTTTGTCCTTGCGGTTTGAGGTCATCTTGTCCAGGATGGTCACCATAATGATGGCTGTCGTCATGTTGTCAAGCACGGCAGAGAGGAAGAAGGTGATGAAGGTCAGTTTCCAGAGCAGTTCGACCTTGCTTCTGGAGACAAGCCTTTCGCGGAAGAAGTCGAAGCCTCCGTTGGCGTCGACGACTTCGACTATAGCCATCGCTCCCATAAGGAAGAAAAGGATTTCGGAGGTTTCGCCGAGCGCTTTAGTAAAGGCAGAAATGTTCTCGGCAGAAACTCCGGAATCCCAATAATACAAGGCCCAGCTGAGAACAGCCATCAGCAATGAGACAGCAGCCTTGTTGACCTTAGTCCAGTTTTCCATTGCGATCAACATATAGCCCGCAATGAAAATGCAGATTATTGCAGTCGTCATATTTCGATATAACAAAGTCTTTCCTCAGCCGTTTCAAACCTTGCACCATAGCTGATTGTAGCGATGAATATATTTCTATCGCGACCTTTCCCATATTACTTTAAAATCATTATTTTTGTGTGACACTAAACTAACCGATCTTATGAACACCAACAAGTATCCGAACCTTACCAGCCCTATCAAGCTTGGTAACCTGTTCTTCAGAAATAGAATCTTCTCGGCACCGATGGGTGCTACAGACATCACTCCGGACTGCTGCCCGGGACCTCGTACGCAGGGATTTTACGAGCTGCGTGCCAAAGGAGGTGCGGCTTCTGTAACCGTCAGTGAGCTCGTAGTGCATCCCGAGACAGATGCCAGCCATATGCTCCATCTTGACCTGACGACTCCGGGATGTCTTGCCGCGCACACATTTGTGGCTGACGCGATCCGCAGGCACGGCGCTGTTCCAAGCATAGAGTTCTCACATTCAGGACAGTACGCGGGTACATATATGACCGATAAGAACAAGAAGGAGAGCCTCTGCCAGTGGGGACCGAGCGACGGCACTCGTCCTGACGGACGACCGGTGAAGGCGCTTTCGAAGGAGCAGATCGCTGATATCGTGAAGGCATATGGCGACGCTGCTATTTTGGCCAAGCGTGCAGGATATGAAATGATAATGGTGCATGCAGGACACGGATGGCTGCTCAATCAGTTCCTTTCTCCATATTTCAACCATCGTACAGATGAGTATGGCGGCAGCCTTGAAAACCGTATCAGGATTGTGCGTGAGGTTCTTGCTGCTATAAGAGATGCTGTGGGCCCAGGTTTCCCTATCGAACTGCGAATCAGCGGAAGCGAACTCTTTGATGGTGGATATGGCATCGAGGACGGCTGCAAGATCGCTCATGCCCTCGAGGATCTCGTGGATCTCATCCATGTGTCGGCAGGTTCTTATCAGTTCGGTTTTTATGTGACTACACCTCCGATGTTTGTCGAGCATGGTGTGAATGTACATCTTGCTGCAGAGATAAAGAAGCATGTGTCAAAGCCGGTGGCAACTGTCGGCGCACTCAATGATCCGGCTCACCTGGAGCAGATCATAGCAGAGGGTAAGGCCGATGTCGTGTACATAGCACGAGGCCTTCTCGCTGATCCTTTCCTTCCGAATAAGGTTATGGGCGGAAGCGAGGACACTATCGTACGCTGTCTCCGCTGCTACACTTGTATGGCAGAGCGTCCTACCACAGGAACACGCCGCTGTGCAGTGAATCCGGTCATCGGTAGAGAGATCGAGGGTATGGAGGTGACTCCGGCATACAAGTCAAAGAAGGTTATGGTAGTTGGTGCCGGTGTGGCTGGCCTTAAGGCTGCAATCACAGCAGCACAGCGTGGTCACAAGGTTATTCTTTGTGAGAAGTCAGACAAGGTTGGTGGTATCCTGAAGTCGGAACAGGCAATACCGTTCAAATACGAAATGTACCAGCTCGGACTCTCGTTCGAGAAGCAGGCTATAGAGGAAGGTGTTGAGATCCGTCTGAACACTATGGTGACTCCGGAATATGTTGCTGCAGAAAAACCAGACGCAGTGATCCTCGCAGTGGGATCCACTCCGATTGTACCTCAGATTCCTGGTATAGAAGGAGATAATGTGGTGGTAGTCAATGATTACTATCTCGAGAAAGATAAGGTGCAGGACACTGTAGTAGTACTCGGAGGAGGACTTGCAGGTTGTGAATGTGCTGTACATCTTGGAATGGGAGGCAAGAAGGTGCACCTTGTGGAAATGCGCGACGTTCTTGCGGCAGACTGCAACATCCGTCACAAGCCTATCCTTATGAAGCAGGTGGAGAAGTACACTACAACCCATCTCTCACACACAGGTCTCAGAATAACAGAAGAGGGTGTGGTCTGCAAGGCTCAGGATGGCAGCGAGGTGTTAATTCCAGGTAAGACCGTTATCTGCGCAGTCGGTCAGCGTGCCAACAGAGCCGACGTCGATGCCCTCCGCCTCTGCGCACCGTTCGTCCGCGAAGTCGGCGACTGCGTTCGTCCGGCCAACATCACAAAAGCCGTCTACGAAGGCTATCACGCAGCATTGGATATATAAATATGAAATCAATAGATCTGGATAAAAGAAGATGGGGCGTGCTCATTGCGAGCTGCCTCATCAACCTTTGCATAGGTTCCATATATGCGTGGAGTGTGTTTGCTTCGCCTCTGGCAGCCAAGCTCACTGCGCTCCTGGGAACTCCGTTCACGGCTGCTGATCTGGCTATAGTATTTACTGTAGCCAACTCTATAGGCCCCGTCACAATGATATGTGGCGGATTCATCACCGACAAGTTCGGCGGCCCGCGTGGGGTAATCCTTACCGGAGGCGTCATTTTTGGAGTCGGAATGCTCCTTACCGGATTTGCTTCGACGCTTACTCAGATCATCATCACCTATGGCCTTCTGGTGGGTCTCGGCCTTGGAATGGCATACGGATGTACCATCAACAACACCGTCAAGTTCTTCCCTGACAAGAGGGGCTTTGTAGGTGGAATCGCAACAGCGACCTACGGCCTCAGCTCAGTGCTGATACCGCCTGTGGCAAATGCATTGAACAACAACGTGGGAGTCAGCAAGAGCTTCATCATCCTCGGAGTGGTGTTCCTTGCAGTCATAATCATCTGCTCGATGTTCATCATCAAGTGTCCGGCAGGCTATCTTCCTAAAGGATTTGTTCCAAAACAGGTTGCAGGTGGAAAGCAGGCAGTGGATAAGGACTGGAAGCAGATGCTTGCGGATCCTGTCTTCTACATAATGATCCTTATGCTGACCTGTGGTGCATTCAGTGGCCTGATGATCACATCACAGGCATCACCAATGGCGC